>JAQBPZ010000220.1 GCA_028287225.1 Gemmatimonadota bacterium | reverse complement strand
CAGGGTCGCCTCGGTGCCGCCGAACTCGAGGTCGAGATCCAGGGGCACGCTGCGCGGGAGGCCGAGGCGCATCTCGCCCGGGCGAGTGCCACGGCTGTCGCGCAGGCCGGTGCCGCGCGACTCCAGCCCGAGCACCGCGCTCCGCTGTTCGGCGTCGTAGCGATGCACGGGACGCGCGCGCAACTCGTCGTAGCGGAGGTGCAGCGCGTAGAGCAGGGGATCGGCCGAGCCGTGGAGGTCCACGCGACCGGCGCCGTACTGCACCCGGATGCGCTGGGGCAGCGAATCACGGAGCTGGCGCGACAGGTCCACCGAGCGCCAGAGTGCCGGCCCCTGTGCGCCGGATGGCGTGCCAAGGGCGACGACGGCGAGCACCGCCGCGGCAGCCGAGAGGCGGCGCATCACTGGGCCTCCCGTGCGGCGGTCACCGGGCGCCGCGCCGCGATCACGCCGGTGATCGGCGTCGGCGTCTGCCAGGCGGCGAGCTCCACGGGCCGCTGGCCGCTCGCCACGCGGCGGTGCGTCCCCGCGCGCGAGAGGATCGCCGAGCCGAGGCCGAGGGTCACGGCGGCCCATGAGGCGGCGAGGGCCGCGGCGCGTACCACGGACGCCGCGAGCGGCGCCCAGCCCAGCAGCGCGGCAACCATCCACAGCGCGAAGAACACCGCGATGCCCGCGCCGAGGGCTCCGATGGACTGCGCGCGGTCCGTGGACCGGTCGCGCTGCCAGAGCGCCCCGCCGACCAGCCGCGCGACGGCGAGGAAGCCGAGCGTCACCAGGCCCGCGACGGCGATGGCGTAGGCGACGATGGCGAAGGGGATGAGCAGGATGCCGATCACGCTGACCGCGAGCGCGACGAGCAGCACGACCAGCACCGGCAGGATGAGCAGCTGCCCGAGGACCCCGAACCAGAAGGCGCGTCCGAACTGTCGTTCGAGCGCGCCGACGACTTCGTCCAGGTTGTGGCCCGCGAAGAGCAGCACGCCGAGGGCGACGACGAGCAGCACGGCGAAGCTGCCGGCCACCATGCGCACGTCGTTCAGGAGCACCTCCGCGGCGGTGCGCGGCGCGGCCACGGGCGCGGCGGTGAGGAGCGCCGGCAGCGCGCTCATGCTGCGCATCTCGCCATCCACCCGCCCGCTGTCGGCGATGACCCGGCCGCCCACGGCGAGCGCGTCGCCGGTAACGGTGCCGCCCCGATGCACCGTGACGTCGCCCGACAGGCTGACCACGGTGCCGTCGACGGTCCCGCGGACGTCCACCGGACCGTGCGCCACGACCGTGCCGTGGACAACGGCGCCGGCCGGGATGGTACGGGCCCCGGGGCTCACGGAATCGGCGGGGGGAAGGCCGGCGACCTGCTCACCTCTCGCGAGGCGCTCGAGGTCGCGCGAGAGGTCGTTGGGGCGTGCCGGCGCGGTGGGCGCCTGCGCGCCAGCCACGCCGGGCAGGATGATGCCGAGCGCAAGGACGAACCCGCGAGCGAATCGCATGGTCAGCTCCGCCGGGCGCTGGCCGTGGCCAGCCGGCGGATGCCGGCGAGGGTCCCGGCGGCGGCGATGACGAAGCCGACCAGCAGCAGGGAGGCGCCGAGCGGGCCGGTCGCCTGGAGTGCCGCGATGGCGGAATCGCCGAGCAGCGCCACCGCCAGGTCCCGGACGGCGGAGGCCACGGCCGCGCGGAGGCGGTCGCCGAGCAGGCCGCCCACGAACAGGACCGCGTCGCCGCGCATCGCGAGCCAGACGAGGGCGAGGGTGAGGACGCCGGCCATGGAGGTGCCGGCGACCGCCGCGGCAAGGCGCGCGGCGGGAGACTGGGGCACCCACCGAGCCACCGAGTCGCGGGCCGCCACATGGGCGGGGATGAACACGGGAACCTGCGCCATCACCCGGTCGGCGAAGCGACTGTCCGGCGAGAAGTGGGGCAGGGCCTCGAGGGCGTCCACGACGATCCGGGCGTCGTCGAGCCGCTCGCGGCAGTCGTCGCACTCGGCGACGTGCGCACGAAGCGGGGCGACGCCGAATCCGGCCTCGCCGTCGACCAGCAGGTCGATCTCGTTGGGGAGCAGGTGTCTATGGTTCATTGGCCTCTGGACCCACGTACGGGCGGGGGGCGGAAAGGGTTTCAGTGCTCATTCGCGGGTCGATTCCAGGGCGCGACGCAGCTCGTGCCGGGCGCGGTGGATATACGTCTTCACCGTGCCGAGGGGCAGGTCGAGGGTGGTGGCGATCTCCTCGTACGACCGTCCCTCGACGTGGCGCAGCATGATGCAGGAACGGTACTCGGGGCGGAGGCGGGCGATGGCCCGCTCGATGGCCGAGCCCAGCTCCTTCGCCTCCATCTCGTCGAGCGCGCTCTCGGAATCGTCGGCCACGTCGAACCGGCTCGATTCCACCGCGTCCGCGCTCGTGGCGTGCGGGGATCCGTCCATGCTCACGGTGTCGAGCTGGCGGCGCCGGAGGTGATCGATGGCGACGTTGTTGGCGATCTTGAACAGCCAGGACGAGAACTTGAAGTCCGCGCGGTAGCGGTCGAGGTGCGAGAGCACCTTGACGAAGGTGTCCTGTGTCAGGTCCTCGGCCAGCTCGCGGTCGCGCACCATGCGGAAGACGAGCGAGAAGACCGCCCGCTCGTATCGCTTGATGAGCTCTCGATGCGCGGCCTCGCGGCCCTCGAGGGCGAGGGCGACGACATCGGCATCGGGCAGGTTGGCGAGGTCGAGGGCGCGGAGCACGACGGGGTGAGCGGGGCAACGCGCTGACCGGAGAGGGGCGGCCGCGACGCGGAAAGGTATCCCTCGCGATGCACGCAATCCAGCGGCAGTGCCCGGACCGTTGCCGGGCGCACGGCAAGGGACGAGCTTTGGTGCATGCACGAGACACTGGACGAGCGCCGGGCCGAGGCCGCGGCGCAGGGTGGGGAGGAGAAGCGGGCGTACGTGCGCACCGTGTTCGAGCAGATCGCGCCGCGCTACGACCTGCTGAATCATCTCCTGAGCTTCAACATCGACCGTCGCTGGCGCCGTCGCGCGCTGGAGCTCCTCGGCTGGACGCGGGCGCCGGCGGGCCGGTACCTGGATCTCTGCGCGGGCACGCTGGACGTGGGCGCGCAGCTCGCCGGGTCACCGGGCTTCGCGGGCTTCATCCTGGCGGCGGACTTCGCGCTGCCCATGCTGCAGGCGGGCCGCGGCAAGGCGCCGGGCGCCGTGCTCGCGCCGGTCGCCGCGGATGCGCAGCGGCTGCCGATCGGGGATGCGACGCTGGATGGCGCGATCGTCGCGTTCGGGATCCGCAACGTGGCGTCGCTCGACGCCGCGCTCGCGGAGGTGCACCGCGTGCTGGTGCCCGGCGCACGCTTCGTGATCCTGGAGTTCACGACGCCGCGCGCGTGGATCGTGCGCCACGTCTACCACCTCTACTTCCATCACGTGCTCCCGCTCATCGGGGGCATCATCAGCGGACACCGGACGGCGTACCGCTACCTCCCGCAGTCGGTCGCCAACTTTCCCGCCGAGCCCGAGCTGGCGGCCCGCATGACGGCCGCGGGGTTCAGCGGGGTGACCTGGGAGCCGCTCTCGCTCGGCATCGCCGCGATCCATTCAGGACACCGTGCCGGATGATGATGGAGCGCGCGTGCTCATCGGCCTGATCTCGGACACGCACGGCATGGTCCGGCCGCAGGTGCACGAGGCGCTCGCCGGGGTGGAGCTCATCCTGCACGCGGGCGACGTGGGCGACGACGCGATCCTGGACGAGCTGGAGACGATCGCGGCGGTGCTCGCCGTCTACGGCAACACCGACGCGCCGGGCCGGCCGCGGCTCAAGGAGTCGCTCGATCTGGTGTACGGTGGCGTCAGCATTCACGTCTCGCACGGCCACGAGGTGGGGAGCCCGACGCCGGCTCGGCTCGTCGAGCGCTATCCGGCGGACGTCATCGTGTACGGGCATACCCACCGCCAGCTCGTCGAGCGCGTCGGCGCGCAGCTCGTGGTGAACCCCGGGGCGGCCGGGGCGCGGCGCTTCAAGCTGGAGTCGTCCGTGGCGCTGCTCCGCATCGAGGATGGACGGGCGGACGTGGAGCTCGTGCCTCTCGCTGTTTTAGTCCGGCCCGTCGTCAGACCGGCCTGAAGTGCGAGACCGGATACAGGTAGTCGTCGCCCGAGTCATCGCGGATCCGATAGAACGCTCCGTTGGCCTCGATGCCCTGCATCTCGTAGATCCGGCCCAGGGTGAGGTCGTGGCACCCGCCGGGCTCCTCGCATCCGGGGTAGGTGAGCCAGGGCTTCACGCTCACGCATTGCACGAGCGTCGTCGCTTGCCATGAGGTCGTCATCGGACTCTCGCCACGGCCATCCGGAGATTCGGATCGCGACGTGTAGTTGAGCAAGAGGGACGCCACGCACTCTTCTCGACTGCGAACGCCTTCAAGGCAGAGGCCGCTGAGGGGAACGGCGAGGGCGCAGAGGAAGTCTACTCCGGCGCACCTCCAACCTCCCTTCTGTGCCCTCTGTGCCCTCTGTGGTAAAACGCTCTTGCAAAGGCGTTCGACCACAGAGGACACAGAGGACACAGAGGACACAGAGGGCACAGAGGGAAACGCCCGAGCGGCAGTTCCTCTGCGTCCTCGCAGTTCCCCTCCGCGCCCTCCGCGTTGAAGCTCTTGAAGGCAGTGGCGAGCGATCAGGCCGCGTCGCCGAACAGGGGGTCGCGGGCCGCGTCGTACGCGAGGACGGGCGGGGCGGCCACGAAGGCGCGTGCGTCGCGCGAGCGCGTGAGCTCGGCCGGAAAGCGGCGGAACCACGACGACAGCAGCAGCAGCTCGTCCACCTCGTGCGACGGCACCTGCGCCGTGTCCCGATCGGAGGGATTGAACACGCTCTCCACCATCTCGAGGATGCGGATGCGATCCTGCTCGCTGCGCGGCATTCCGAACTCGGCGCGAACCCGGCCGCGGCGGATCAGGTAGACGCGGTCGTCCCCGTCGTGCCCGGGCACCGTGTAGACGAAGGACAGCGTCTCGATGGCGAAGCGAAAGCGGATGAACTGCTCGCGCAGCCCCTCCAGCCGCTGGAGCTTGTCGCGCAGCACGGCGGCGCGCTCGAAGTCCATGAGCTCACTCGCTGCCACCATCTCCGCGCGCAGGGCGTCCATCGGCGCGTCGTCGGCGCCGTCCAGGAAGCCGCGCACCATGCGAACGCGCTCGTCGTACTCACCCGCCGTGCATCCGCCCACGCAGGGACCGAGGCACTTCCGGATCTCGTGCCGGATGCAGCCCGGCGTGCGAGGCATGAGCTGGAAGAGCTCGGGCTGGTCGGCGAAGTGCATCGGCTGGTCGATGCGACAGTCGCGGAGCCCCAGCGCATCGTTGAGCTCGCGCACCGCCTCGGTCACGCGCTGCGCGCCATGGAAGGGCCCGTAGTAGATCTGGGCATCGTCGGCACCGGCGCCGCGCACCACCGCCAGCTTGGGGGCGGCGCCGCGGGTGAGCTTGATGAACGCGAAGTGCCGCGCGTCGCGCTTCATCGCGACGTTCAGGCGCGGGCGATACCGCTTGATCAGCCGCAGCTCCTCGAGCAGCGCCGCGAACTCGCTGGGGGTGTACTCCCACTCGATGCGCGTGGCCTCGCGGCAGATGCGCGCGCCCTTCTCGTCGGGTGCGCAGCGGAAGTACGAGAGCAGGCGGGTGCGCAGCTTCTTCGACTTGCCCACGTACACCACCTCGCCCTCGGGGGAGAGCCAGCGGTAGACGCCGGGGCGGTCCGCGGCCGAGGCGCGGACGTGCGCGCGCATCTCCGCGATGTGCTCGTCGGAGGTCTTCGGGGTGGAGAGGGCCTTCCTTATCTTTGACAGCCGGCGCATAGCACGGTGGAGCGTCCGTCGATCGCGTGAGTCTCGATGAGTCGTGCTCCGCAGCGCAGGCAGGGTGCGCCGCCGCGGCCGTACACTGCCAGGGACTGCTCGAAGCTCCCCTTGCCGCCGTGCGCGTCGACGTAGTCGCGGAAGGAGGTTCCGCGCGCGAGGATCGACTCGGCCAGCACGCTCGTGATGGCCGAATGCAGCGCGACGATCTCCTCCGGATCCACGTCGCGCGCCGCACGCGAGGGATCGATGCCCGCCCGCCAGCACGCCTCGTTCGCGTAGATGTTGCCGATGCCCACGACGACCCGCTGGTCCATCAGGACCTTCTTCAACGCCTGTCTCGACACCCGAAGAAGTCCCGATAGATGCGCGCTGGTGAACGCCGGGTCAAGGGGCTCGATGCCGAGCCCGCCGGTGTAGCCCTCGAAGCGCGCGGGCGGCATGAGCGCGAGGGTGCCGAGCCGGCGGATGTCCCGGTAATGCAGGTCGCGCCCGTCGTCGAGCCGGAACGAGAGCGTGGAGTACGGCGCTTCGGCGGGCGGGAGCGGTCCGCGCGCCAGCAGCAGCGCGCCGGTGAATCGCGGCTGCACCACGATCCGGTCGCCGGTGGAGAGGTCGAGCACCACGAGCTTGGCGCGGCGCCAGCACCGCTCGATCGTCGCCCCCGTGGTGCGCCGGGCCAGCTCCGCGGCGTCGACTTCCCGGAGCACGTCCCCCTTCGTGACGATCACGCCGAGTATCGTGCGCCCGGCGATCCCGGCATTCAGGTCACGCGCGATCGTCTCGGTCTCGGGAAGCTCGGGCACGCTCGAAAGATAGCAGCGTCCGGCGGGCTGGTGCCTTCAGCGTACGCGAATTCCGCGAATGTGTAGCGAACTACTGCGAATGCCTGGCGCAACTCCAACACTCTCTTCCTGAGGTATTCGTGGAGCTTCGCTACACATTCGTGAAGATTCGCGTACGCTCACAGCACCAGGCGGCGGCTAGGTCGCCTCTAGACGTCGGAACTGCGCGAAGTGCGCGCGATCTCGCGCCAGCCGATGTCGCGGCGCAGCTGCTTGCCGGCGAAGTCGATGCGCTCTGCATGCGCGAGGCTTCGGGCCTGCGCCTCGGCGACGTCACTGCCGAGCGCGCTCACCGCGAGCACGCGGCCGCCCGCCGTGACGAGCCGTCCCTCGGCGTCGCGCGCGGTGCCCGCATGGAACACGACGACGCCGTCCTCGGCCGGGGGGAGGGTGATGACGTCGCCGGTGCGCGGCGTCCCGGGATAGCCGGCGGCCGCCAGCACCGTGGTCACGCAGGCCCCCTCCGCGCCCATCGAGATCATCGGCGACCCGACGGGCGACGCGCCGGCCGCCTCCATCATCACCGGCATGCCCCCGAAGGGCGCGCCGGTGGCGGCGGCGTGCATGAGCGAGAGGAGCGAGGGCGACAGCGCCAGCGCCGGCAGCAGGGCCTGCGTCTCCGGATCGCCGAAGCGGCAGTTGAACTCGACGACCTTCGCGCCCTGGGGCGTGATCATGAGGCCGGCGTACAGGAGGCCGGTGAAGGGCCGTCCCCGCTCGGCCATCGCGCGCAGCGTCGGGATGAAGACCGACAGGCTGGCCTCGGCGGTCACGCTCAGCTGGGTGTCCGGCTCCGCGGGATCGTGGAGCGACACGGGGAAGTACGCCCCCATGCCGCCGGTGTTGGGTCCCAGGTCGCCGTCGAGCAGGCGCTTGTGGTCCTGGAGTCCGGGCAGCACCACGAAGGACCGGCCGTCGGTGATGGCGAAGACCGACACCTCCTCGCCCGTCATGAACTCCTCCACGAGCACCTCGTGGCCCGCGTCGCCGAAGCGGTTTCCCTCCAGCATGTCGTCGATCGCGCGGTCGGCCTCCTCGATCGTGTCGCAGACGACGACGCCCTTGCCGGCGGCGAGCCCCGATGCCTTCACGACCACGGGCGCTCCGAAGGCGCGCGCCGCGGCGCGCGCGGAGGCGGCCGAGGTGTGCATCTGCGCGCGAGCGGTGGGGATGCCTTCGTCGAGCATGAGCTGCTTCGCGAACGCCTTGGACGTCTCGATCTCGGCGGCGGCCTGCGTGGGGCCGAAGATCGCGAGCCCGGCGGCGCGGAACCGGTCGACGATGCCGAGGGCGAGCGGCGCCTCGGGCCCGACCACGGTGAGGTCGACGTCGAGCTCGAGGGCGAGGCGCTCGAGGGCCACGAGATCCGTTGCGGCGATGGAGACGCATTCCGCCAGCTCGGCGATGCCAGGATTTCCGGGGGCCGCGATCAGGTCGACCGTGGGGTCGTCCCGCTTGAACCGCCACGCGAGGGCATGCTCGCGGCCGCCGGAACCGATGATGAGAACGCGCATGGCCGAAGATAACGCCGCGCGGGTCGGGTCGGTGGCGGGGGAAACTGCAACGGCTGCAACGCAGAGGCGCCCCGACACTTCGTGCGGGGTAAACTCGAGGAACGGCGAGGACGCAGAGGACTGCCGCTCAGGCGTTCCCCTCTGTGTCCTCTGTGTCCTCTGGTTGAACGCCGTTGCAAGAGCGTTTTACCACGGAGGACACAGAGGGCACGGAGGACTGCTTCAAGGGAATGCTCTCCTCTGCGTCCTCGCCGTTCCCCTCTGCGCCCTCTGCGTTGAGGCTCCTGCCGCAGGGACGATCAGGCCGGCGGAATCGGGTCTGCTGGCGGGACGTCGTCGCGGTCGCGGAACGATTCGTTGAAGGCGTCGCGCGCGCGGGTCCAGGCGTCGGACATCCCCGAGCGTGCCGAGCTGGCCTTGCCCGAGTAGTACCGGGCCGCTTCGGAGAAGTCGGCGCCCAGCCCGGGGCCGGCGTCGCCGCGGCGAGCGTAGCCGCCCGCGAGGATCGCGTCGTACGCGCCGCTCGAGCGCCACCGCTCCAGCTCACCCGCGCGCACCGTGTGGAACGGATGCTCGCGGAAGGCGGTGTTGATCATCCGGAGGATGCGGTCCCAGGTGTCGCCGAGGGTCTCGTACGCCACGGCCTGGCGCATGAACTCGTCGACGCTGCTGGCGTCGCCGAAGTCGCGCCCGCCGGCGAGGCGCATCAGGGTGCGCTGGGCGGCGAGGTGGTCCTGCACGGCGAGCAGGCCGGCCCGGTCGGCGGACAGCTCGCTCTTGCGGTGCCATTCCAGGAGGGCGAGCTGGAAGGGAAGCAGCGCCAGGCCCACCGGGAAGAGGGTCATCGAGCCGACCGCCAGGATGATCAGGGCAATGGTGCGGTAGGTCATGTGGCCACTCATGATGTGGCCGAGCTCGTGCGCCAGGAGAAACCGGCGCTCGTCGTCGCTCTCCAGCAGCTCGAGCGCGCCGGAGGTGACCACGATGAACGGGTGCTCGAAGCCGACCGCGTAGGCGTTGGCCTTCGGGTCCTGGGTGACGTAGAGCTCGGGGATCTCCGCCCAGTCCATCGTGGCGCAGGCCTCGAGCAGCAGCGCATGCAGCCGCGGGCGCTGCGCGGGCCCCACCTGGACGGCATTCGCGAGGAAGAGCTGGCGGACGCCGCGCTCGGTGATGAATCCGGCGACCCGCCGCACGACTTCGTCGAAGCCCGGGATCGCGCGGAGCGCGTTGAGCGCGGCGCGATCGGCGGGGTGCTCCCAGGCGCGCGAGGAGATCTGGGGGAGGGCGATGGGCATGGACGCTGGGCTCCTGGAGAGTGGTCTGGAGGAGCCTACGACTGAGGAGGCGGGAAAGTGTCAGGCCGGATCAGGGATTAGGGATTAGGAACAGCACACGCCGGTCGACATGCGGTGGCAGTTCCTAATCCCTAATCCCTGATCCTCTCGGCGTTGTCCCGCCTAGACGACGTGGAACGCGTGCTCGAGGTCCGCCAGGAGGTCGCCGACGTCTTCCACGCCGCAGCTCAGGCGGATGAGGCCCTCGGTGATGCCGAGGTGCTGGCGGCGGGCCGGCTCCACGCTCGCGTGAGTCATGGATGCGGGGTGGCTGATGAGGCTCTCGACGCCGCCGAGGGACTCGGCCAGGGCGAAGAGGCGGCAGCGCTTCAGGACCTCGTTCGCCCGCTCCTTCGTGCCGAGCTCCACGGAGATCATGCCGCCGAACCCCGACATCTGCGACTTCGCCAGGGCGTGCTGCGGATGGCTCGGCAGGCCGGGGTAGATCACCTTCTCCTCACCGAGGCGCTCGGCGAGCCAGGCCGCGACCTGGCGGCCGTTCTCGTCGTGGCGAGGCATCCGCAGGTGCAGCGTCTTGGTGCCGCGCAGCGCGAGCCACGAGTCGAAGGGGCCCGGCACGGCGCCGGCGGCGTTGAGGATGAACTGGAGGCGGGTCGCCAGGTCGTCGTCGTTCAGGACCGCGATCCCGCCGATCATGTCCGAATGGCCGTTGAGGTACTTGGTCGTGGAGTGGTAGATGATGTCCGCGCCGAAGTCGAAGGGGCGCTGGAAGAAGGGCGACGCGAAGGTGTTGTCGACGACGAGCAGCGCGTTCCCCCGGTGGGCGATCTCGGCCGCCGCCCGGAGGTCGGTGATGCGCATGAGGGGATTCGTCGGCGTCTCGACGAGGACCATCCGGGTGGCCGGTGTCATCGCGTCGGCGATGCGCTGCGGGTCCCGGGTGTCCACGTACGTGAACGTCATCCCCAGCCCCTGGAGGATCTTGTCGAACAGGCGGAAGGTGCCGCCGTAGACGTTCTCGCCGCAGACGATGTGGTCGCCCGACCGGAACAGCATCATGATGGAGGTGACGCACCCCATCCCCGAGCTGAAGGCGAAGCCGTGCCGCCCCTTCTCGAGCGCCGCGACGTTGCGCTCGAGCGCCTCTCTCGTCGGGTTCTTGCCGCGGGCGTACTCGTAGCCCTTGTTGTCCCCCAGCCCCTCCTGGACGTACGTGGAGGTCTGGTACACCGGGGTCATGATGGCCCCGGCGAGGGGCTCGGGTCGCTGCCCGGCGTGAATGGCGCGGGTCGCGAAGCCCGCGTCGAGGTCGTCATCGAATACGCGCGTCATGCCGATACTACTCCAGGTCGAGTCGAGGAGCAACATAACCGCAGGCATTCCGGGGAGCGAGGACGCCCTTCCGGAATGCCTGCCCGCGACCGGCCGGATCGCCAGCCATGATCATGTCCGCTGAATCCACCGCTCCCTGCTGCCTGATCGTCGACGACGAGCCGCGGCTGCGCCAGGTGCTCATGCACCTCATGCGCAGCGACGGCTTCTCGTGCGTGGAGGCGAGCAACGGGGAGGAGGCGCTGGCACTGCTCGAGCGGCACCCGGTGACGCTGGTGATGAGCGACCTGCGGATGCCGAAGATGGACGGCCTGGAGCTGCTGCGGCACACGCGCGCGCGCTGGCCGGACGTCGCCGTCGTGATGATCACCGCCGTGGCCGACGTGGAGGTGGCGGTGAGCTGCCTCGCCATCGGCGCGATGGACTACCTCACGAAGCCCTTCCATCTCGAGGAAGTGCGCGCACGCGTGGACCAGGCGCTGGAGAAGCGGCGGCTCGTGATCGAGAACCGCGGCTACCAGGAGTCGCTCCAGGCCAAGGTCGCGGTGCAGGCGCGCCGGCTGGAGGAGCTCTTCCTCGCCAGCATCCAGTCCCTGGCCGAGGCGCTCGAGGTCAAGGACCCGTACACGCGCGGGCACTCGGTGCGGGTGAGCCAGTACTCGGCGGTGATCGCGCGCGAGATGGGCGTGGAGGGCGAGATGCTGCGGCAGGTGGAGCTCGGCGGCCACGTGCACGACATCGGCAAGATCGGCGTGCGCGAGGACGTGCTCAACAAGCCCGGCAAGCTCACCGACGCCGAGTACGAGCACATCATGACGCACCCGGTGGTGGGCTGGCGCATCCTCGCGCCGCTCCTCGGCGAGACGCCGGTGGCGCTGAACATCGTGCGCTCGCATCACGAGCGGTTCGACGGGCGCGGCGTGCCGGACCGTCTCACCGGCAGCGACATCCCGCTGGAGGCGCGCATCGTGGCGGCCGCCGACTCGTTCGACGCGATGACCTCGGACCGCCCGTACCGTCCGGATGGCATGAGCGTGCTCGACGCGGTGCAGGAGATCATGCGGTGCAGCGGCACGCAGTTCGATCCCGACGTGGTGGCCGCCGTGGTGCGGTCGATGGAGGCGGGACGTCTGGAGCTGGTGCCGCGGAACCCGCGCTTCGTGTCGCAGGTCGTCGCGGGTCGCTGATCCGCCCCCGCCTGGCTAAGAGCTGCAACGCAGAGGGCGCGGAGTGAAACGGCGAGGACGCAGAGGAGGGCAATGCGCTTCAAGCAGTCCTCCGTGACCTCCGTGTCCTCTGTGGTAAGACGCCCTTGCAACAGCCTTTTACCACGGAGGACACAGAGGGCACAGAGGGGGATGCCTGAGCGGCCTTCCTGTGCGCCCTCGCAGCCCCCCCTCTGCGCCCTCTGCGTTGAAGCTGTCCGCGAGGAGCCATGCTCGGCTCAGTCGGCGATCTCGATCACCGTCGGCTGCTTGTACGCCGAGAGGCGCGGCTCGCACCAGGCGCGGACGTCGGCCTCGGTCACGGCGCCCGACACGCGCATGCGGATGTCGTTCTCCTTCACGGGATCCGGAATCGGCGTGACCTCCACGGCGACGACGCCGGGCATCGCACCGGCCACGCGCTCGAGCTCGCGCGGGTAGACGTTGAAGCCGTTCCGCGTGAACATCGGCTTCAGCAGCCCGAGAAAGGTGATCGTCCCGTCGGCGTTGCGGACGCCCTTGTCCCCGGAGTGCAGCCAGCCATCGCGACGCGGGAGCCCGGCGTCGCTCCCGTGCAGGTACCCGGGCGACACGTTCTCGCCGCGGACGCAGATCTCGCCGGGCGTGCCATCGGGGAGAGATTCGGGCGACGCCGGCATGGAACCGGTGACGCCGGCGGGCGGAATCGGCGCCAGATTCGATTCGGGGGGGCCCCCCGGCGCGACGTGCGCTGAACACGCGTCGCCGCGCCGGCCGGTCCGCGGCGCCATGATGGCCACGTCGACGCCCGGGAACGCGCGTCCGAGGGTGCCGCGCGCGTTGGGCTGGTCGGTGCGGTTGTAGAGGCACACCGGCGCCGCCTCGGTGAGGCCGTAGCCCTGCCGCAGCTCCACGCCGGTGGCGTCGAACCAGCGCTCCTGCAGCTCCACCGGCAGCACCGCGCCGCCGCAGACACAGAGGCGGAGCGCACCGCCCTTCACGCTTGCGCCGCGCCGCGCCAGCCCGGTGAGCATGCCGTGGAACACCGCGGGCACCCCCACGACGACACTCACGTCGCCGGCCAGCAGCTCCGCGGCCTTCACCGGATGGAAGCGCTCCATCGTCGAGACGCGCGCCCCCACCATGAGCGGCGCGCTCGCCGTGACGGTGAGCCCGAAGAGGTGCGCGAGCGGCAGGAGCGCGAGCATGTGATCGTCCGCGCGCGTCGCGATTGCCTCGATGGCGCTGCGGGCGTTCGCCAGCAGGTTCCGGTGCGTGAGCACGGCGCCGAGGGGAAGGCCTTCCATCGCGGAGGTGTAGACGATGACCGCCTCCTCGTCGCGGCCGTCGACGTCCTGCTCCCCCTCCAGGGAGAGCCCATGATGCGAGCCCAGGTCCACGTCGTGGGTCCGGGCCGGGGTGACCACGCGCGCGGTCCGCGGCGCGTCGTCGAGCAGCACCACCGGCATGCCGTCCGGAACGCGCGCGGCCAGGGCGGCGATGGTGAACACGGCACCGACGTCCGCATCACGGCACTGGAAGCCGACCTCGGCCGGCGCGGCGAGCGGATTCACGAGCACCGCTCCACGCCCCTCGCACGCCGCGAGCGCCACGAGGAACTGCGGCGACGTGGGGAGGAGGATGGCCGCGCGCCGTCCGCTGAGCGCGCGCACGAGCGGCGCACTGCGCTGCAGCAGCGTGAGGCCGGCGGCGACAAGCTGCCGGGCGTCGTAGCCCGCGTCGCCCGCTGCGCCGATACGGCCGTTGCCAGCGGCGATGGCGAGGGGAAGGAGGGCGAGGGGGTTGGACATGGGAAAAAACTAAAACGAGTAACGAGTAACGAGTAACGAGTAACGAGCAAGAGGAGCGTCCCGGGCGGCTGTCATCCCACGCGCACGGCGCGTTGGGATCTACCATCCCTGCGGACAGGCCAGCCCCCAGCACGGGAGAGCATGCCCCGACAGCTTCGCTGCGGGGTGACAGACGTTCGGGAGGTCTCCCGACTCACTCGTTACTCGTTCTTCCTTTCAGATCTCGAACTGCCGCAGCGATTCCTTCAGGCGCTCGGCGACCTGCGCGAGATGCTGGCTGGAGGTCGCGATGGACGACATGGACGACGTCTGCTGCTCGACGACGGCGCTGACCTCCTGCGCGGTGGCCGCGTTCATCTCCGCGGCGGCGGCCAGCGCCTCGATCTCGCCGGCGAGCTTCTCCGCCTCGCCACGCTGCGACTCGGCCGCTTCCACGATCCGGTCCACCGCCTCGCGGGCGCCGGTGATCTCGCGGTCGATCTGGGTGAGCGCATCGGCGGACGCCCGGATCACCACCTCGCCGGCGGCCACGCGGTCGCTGGCGATCAGGATCTGCTCCTCGGTGCGCACGGCGCTCGTGCGGATCTCCGCCGCGAGGGTGCGGATCTGCACCAGGGCGCGGGAGCTCTCGCCGGCCAGCTTGCGCACCTCGTCGGCGACCACGGCGAAGCCCTTGCCGTGCTCGCCCGCACGCGAGGCCTCGATGGCGGCGTTGAGGGCGAGAAGGTTGGTCTGCCGTGCGATGGCGCCGATGGCATCGGTGATCTTGCCGATGCGCTGCGACTTCTCACCCAGCTCGACGACCGTGGGCACGGCCGCGGCGGTCACGGCGCTGATCTCGGCCATCGCGGCGAGCGCCTCGCCGGCGGCGACGGTGCCGCGGCGGGTGGTACGCTGCGCGACGTCGGCGGCATGGCGCGCCTGCTCCGCGTGGGTGGCGACCGCCACGGAGCGCGCCGCCACGCGGCTCGACCCCTCGGTGGCCACGGTGATGCCGCGCTGCTGCGAGGTGGTGGCATCGGCGATCGCGTTCGCGGCGCCCGAGACCTCCTGGGTTGACGCGGTCATCTCCTGGGCGCTCGCGGCGAGCTCCTCGGCAGTGGCCGCGACTTCCGTGGCACTCATCTCGAGCTGGCCGACGAGGGTGCGGAGGCCGCTGGTCATCTCGCGGAAGGTGGACGCGAGCTCGCCGACCTCGTCGTCCGACTCGAACGCCAGCTCCTGCCGCAGCTGGCCGCGCGCGATGCGCGTCGCCTGGAGCGAGAGCTCGTTCATGCCGCGGGTGAGTCGCATCGCGGCCCCGTAGGCCAGGCCCACGGCGACGACGAGCGCGAGCGCGGCCCAGATGGCGAGATCCCGCACCGCCCGCCGCGCGTCGGCGAGGATGACGTCGGCCCGGCCGGTCGCGATGATGGCGCCCACGACCTTCCGGTTGTCAGCGGTGATGGGGACGGCGCCGCTGACCACCGGCTCTCCATCCTCCTCGAACAAGCCGCTGGTGCCGGGCTGGGCGGCGTCGATGCGCGCGTCGAGCCCGCCCGCCGGCAGCCAGTGCTCCTCCACGCCCGCCGACCGATCGCCGTGCAGGAGGTAGCGGTACCGGCCGTCGTTCGTGCGGACGACGACGTCGACCGCCAGCAGCTCGCTGTCCTCGCCGAGCGACTGGGCGCCCGAGATGCGGACCCGCCGCATCACGTCGCGCACGGACTGCGGCAGGGGCTCGCCGGGCGAGGCCGCGAGAGTGGTGGCGAAGTCGTCGGGGAGGGCCAGCTCCGCGCTGCGCGCGATGGTGACGAAGCGCTCGCCCTGCGCGCGCGCGAGCGCGGCGCGCACCCTGCCATACGTGGGCACGGCGAGGACGCAGAGGGTCACCACGACGGCGGCGCCGGCGAGGGCGGCCATCTTGAGCCGCACGGGGAATCGGGTGGCGGCTCGCAGGATCGTGTGGGGTAGGGGCCGTGCGGGGAGGGTGAGGACGAGAGCACCTGAAAGACTGCCGAGCCGCGCCGAAGTTACCGATTGCGAGGCGGCCGAGGGGGCGCCGGGCGCTGCTTGCCGGGCATCCCGCCCGGCTTACCTTACGGCTTCAACTCATCTGGCACGGGAGCGGACATGGCGAGTGGTGGCGGATTGATGGTGAGCGTGTCGGGCATCCGCGGGCGGGTGGCCGAGGCGCTGACGCCCGAGGTGGTGGCGCGCTATGCCGCGGCGTTCGGCGCGTGGTCGATCGCGCAGGGAACCTCGCGCCAGATCGTCGTGGGGCGCGACAGCCGCGTCTCGGGCCCCATGTTCCACCGGATCGTGGTGGGCACCCTCCAGCTCGTCGGCGCCGACGTGATCGATATCGGGCTCACGACGACGCCCGGCTGCCAGCTCAGCGTGGAGCACCACCACGCCGCTGGCGGCCTGATGCTCTCGGCGAGCCACAACCCGATCGAATGGAATGCGCTGAAGCTGATCGGCTCGAGCGGGCTCTTTCTGGAGGCCGGCCAGGGCCTGGCGATGCGGGCCCTGCTCGACACCGGCATCCCCTACGCCACCTGGCAGGACATCGGGAGCGTGACGGACGATCCGGACGCCGCCCGCCGGCACCTGCAGGCGGTGGTCGGGATTCCTTATGTGGACGTGGCGGCGATCCGGGCGCGGAAGTTCAAGGTGGCGCTGGACTGCGTGCGCGGGGCGGGGGCGACGATCATGCCGATGCTGCTGGAGCATCTCGGGTGCGAGGTGGTGGCGATCAACATGGAGCCGGACGGGCGCTTTCCGCGCGAGCCGGAGCCGATCCCCGAGAACCTGCACGAGCTCGAGCGCCTGGTGAAGGACAGCGGGGCCGACATCGGCTTCGCGGTGGACCCGGACGTGGACCGGCTCGCGCTGGTGGCGGACGGCGGGCGGGCGATCGGCGAGGACTTCACCCTGGCGCTCGCGGCCCGCGTCGTGCTCCGTCACCGGAAGGGCCCCCTGGTGACCAACCTCTCCACCAGCCTGGTGGTGGAGGATGCAGCCCGCGAGGCGGGCGCGGAAATCGTGCGGGCGCCGGTGGGCGAGGTGAACGTCGCGGTGCGGATGCGCGAGCTGCGGGCGCCAATTGGCGGGGAAGGAAACGGGGGGGTGATCCTCCCGGAGGTGCACCTCGGGCGCGACGCGCCGATCGGCGCGGCCCTGCTCCTGCAATTGCTGGTGGAGGAAGGGCGCTCGCTGTCGGCCCTCGTGGCCTCGCTGCCACGCTACGTGATCGTGAAGGACAAGCTGGACCGGCCGAACGCGAGCCTCGACACGGTGTATGGGGCGCTCACGCAGGCGTTCCCGGACGCGGTCGCGGACACGCAGGACGGACTTCGGCTGGCGTGGCCGGACCGGTGGGTGCACGTGCGGCCCTCGGGGACGGAGCCGATCGTGCGCGTGATCGCGGAGGCGCCGGACGAGGCGGGGGCGCGGGAGCTGGTGCGCCGGTCGCGGGTGCCGCTGGATGCCCTGAAGGGCTGAGCGGCGCGCGGCCGGAACGATCTTTCAATCAGAGGAACGCGGATCATGTGCGGAATTGTCGGCTATATCGGGACCCGGAAGGCGCAGCCGGTGCTCATCGAAGGGCTCAAGCGCCTGGAGTACCGCGGCTACGACTCGGCCGGCGTTTCCCTGATGAACGGGAAGGGCTCACCGGTGGACACGCGCAAGGCGAAGGGAAAGATCGCCATGCTCGAGGCGGCCATCGCCGAGCGGCCCATCGAGGGCAGCACGGGCATCGCCCACACCCGCTGGGCCACGCATGGCCCGCCGAACGAGTGCAACGCGCACCCGCACGTTGACTGCACGGGAACCATCTCGCTGGTCCACAACGGCATCATCGAGAACTACGGCCCGCTGCGCGCGATGCTCCAGAAGACGGGGCACACGTTCGTGTCGGAGACGGACACCGAGGTGCTCGCGCATCTGGTGGAAGCCGCGTTCGACGGCAACCTCGAGGATGCCGTGGTGGACGCCCTCGCGCTCGTGGAAGGGACGTACGGCATCGCCGTGATCTCCTCGAACGACCCGGACAAGATCGTGGCGGCGCGCAAGGGCAGCCCGCTGCTGATCGGCATCGGCGAGGGGGAGAACTACATCGCGAGCGACGTCGCCGCGATCCTCGCGCACACGCGCCAGGTGGTGTACCTGGACGACGGCGAGATGGCCATCATCCGGCGCGACGGCTACACGGTGTGCGACCTGGACCAGCAGATCGTGAAGAAGGGCGTCAGCCGCATCGACTGGGACCTCGACGAGATCGAGAAGGGCGGCTTCGACCACTTCATGCTGAAGGAGATCATGGAGCAGCCCACCACCATCACCAACACGATGCGTGGACGGCTGGTGACCGAGGAGGGCTTCTCGAAGCTCGGCGGCCTGAACCTGACGATGGACGAGCTCCAGAACCTGGACCAGATCATCATCACGGCCTGCGGCACGAGCTGGCACAGCGCGCTGATCGGCGAGCTGATGATCGAGGAGCACGCGCGCATCCGCTGCGAGGTGGAGTACGCGTCGGAGTTCCGCTACCGGAACCCGATCGTGACCGACAAGACGCTCTGCATCGTCATCTCGCAGTCGGGCGAGACGGCGGATACGCTGGCGGCCATGCGCGAGGCGAAGCGCCGCGGCGCCAAGACCCTCGGTCTCGTGAACCAGGTGGGCTCGACGATCGCCCGCGAGGACGATGGCGGCATCTACCTGCACGCCGGACCGGAGATCGGCGTCGCGAGCACGAAGGCGTTCACGAGCCAGGTGGTGGCGCTCGCGCTGCTCACGCTGAAGCTGGGCCGGCTGCGCGACATGTCGGTGGTGAAGGGGCGTGAGATCGCCCAGGCGCTCGAGGCGCTCCCGGCGCAGATCCAGTCCATCCTCGACCGCGCGAGCGAGGTGGAGAAGATCGCCGACGCCTTCGCCGACGCCACGAACTTCCTGTACCTGGGCCGCGGCTACAACTTCCCGGCGGCGCTGGAAGGCGCGCTCAAGCTGAAGGAGATCAGCTACATCCACGCCGAGGGCTATCCGGCGGCGGAGATGAAGCACGGCCCGATCGCCCTGATCGACGCCGAGATGCCGGTGGTGTTCATCGCCCCGCACGACTCGGTGTTCGACAAGGTCGTGAGCAACGTGCAGGAGGTGAAGGCGCGCGGTGGCCGCGTGATCGCGATCACGAGCCGCGAGGAGCCGAGCCTGGAAGGGAAGATCGACTACGAGTTCCGGATCCCGCAGACCATCGACATGCTGAACCCGGTGCTCGCCGCCATCCCGCTCCAGCTGCTGTCGTACTACATCGCGGCGAAGCGCGGGCTGAACGTGGACCAGCCGCGGAACCTGGCCAAGTCGGTCACGGTGGAGTGAGCAGGAGCGAGCCGGGTGGAACGGGATGGCATCCCGTTCCACCCGGCTCGTCGTCAGTGGTCAGCCGTCGGCCGGCTCGAAGACCGCCGACTCGTGCCGCACGAGGCATGTCCTGAGGTCCGACGCGAGGGCGCGAAAGCGATCCGCGCTCGCGACCGGAATCGGGACGCGCGCGAAGACGATGGCGGCGTAGATGTCTCCCGCCGGCAGCGCGCCACCGAAGCCGAGGACCGATTCCACCGCGTGGGCCTCGACGAAATCCTGCGCGGGGATGTACGGGCTGCCCTTCGCGCGCTCCACGTGGAAGATCCCGAAGGACCGCTCTCCGGCCACGTGAGCCGCGCCCGCGCCGCCGCGCACCACCTGACTCAGATCGAAGCCGAGCTCCTCGATGAGCTGGGCGATCATGGGCGCGCGCTCCACGATGTGCGGGCTCGGGAGCGGGATGGCCTGATGGCCCTTCGACTTGCGGCGGTCGTTCCAGTCGGGCTCGTCCCCTGCCGTGGCGAGCAGGACGAGGCACTTCATCCGCGGGTCCGGGGGTGAGAAGGCGACCGCCCCGAACGCCCGCTTCGCCGTGCGCTGCAGCTCCCCGGGCAGCTCGCCGAAGGGGTGCGTCTTGTAGCACCGGACCATCACACTCGCCCGCTCGCCGCGGGACCCGACCAGCTGGTCGTACAGGTGGCGGCACACCGCGCTGGCCGCGCCCTCCATCGACGTGGACGCGGCGGTGGCGGCGAGCAGCCCCTGGCTGCACCGCTGGACGGCGCCGACGTCGAATCGTGTGAGGTCGTAGGTCATGGCGGCATGGGGGGTTCGCGATCGTCCAGCGTGCCGCAAGAGGAAGAAGCGGGCCATGCCGTGTGCGCCCGGAACTTGCCCTTCTCGACGCATGCCGCAACCCCAAGAATCCGAGGCGCCGAGCGCATGACCGACGTCGGCAACCGTCACGAGCGAAGCGGAGCCGCGCCCACGGGCGCGCCCCGTCCCTCCCTCCTGCCCGGCGGTGGACAGCTCGGCGAGCTGATTCGTGCGAAGGACTGGAGCCGTACCAGCGTTGGCCCGCTGGCCGAGTGGTCGCCGAGCCTGCGCACGGCGGTGAGCGTCGCGCTGTACTCCGAGTTCCCGATGATCCTGCTGTGGGGGCCGGACCTCGTCCAGATCTACAACGACAGCTACACGATGCTCATGGGTGCCAAGCACCCGGCGGGGCTGGGGCAGCCGACGCGCGAGTGCTGGCCGGAGGCGTGGCACATAAATGAGACCATCTATCCGCGCGTCTTCGCGGGGGAGACGGTCTCGTTTCGCGAGGCGAAGTATCCGCTCGCGCCGCACGGCGTGATCGAGGACTTTTATCTCACCCTCTCGTACAGCCCCGTGCTGGATGACGAGGGCAGGGTGGGCGGGATCTTCGTGACGGTGTTCGACGTGACCTCGGAGGTCCGGACGCGGGAAGAGCGCGACCGGGCCCTGGCCGAGGTGCGCGGCCAGCGCGAGCGGCTGTACGAGATCTTCCGCCAGGCGCCGGCGGCGATCGCGGTGCTCGAGGGTCCGGACCGGGTGTTCACCGTGGCGAACCCGCGATATCGCACCCTCGTCGGCGGCCGGGACGTGATCGGCAAGCCGCTGACGGAGGCGTTGCCGGAGGTCGTGGAGCAGGGGTTCGCTGAGCTGATCGACAACGTGATGTCCACCGGCGAGCCCTTCATCGCGAACGATGCCGTGGTGCGGCTGGACCGCCAGGGCGACGGCACCCTGGAGGACGTCTACGTGGACTTCGTCTACCAGCCGATGGTGGACGGGGCAGGCCGCGTGTTCGCGGTCATGGCGCACGCCGTGGAGACCACCGCGCACGTGACCGCGCGGCGGCAGGTGGAGCGGCTCGCCGTGGAGCGGGAGGCGATGCTGAGCCAGATCGCGGATGCCGTGGTCACGATGAACCCGAATGGGCAGATCGCCTTCGTGAATGGGGCGGCGCTCGCCATCTATCCCACGCTCGCGGTGGGAAAGACCTTCCGCGAGCAGGAACAGATCGAGCTGCTCCGTCTCGACGGCACCCGCTACGATCCCGACCAGGTGCCGACGGCGCGGGCGCGACGCGGCGAGCGCGTGATGGACGAGGAATGGATCGTCCGCCAGCCGCGCGGGCGCGAGCTCCGTGTCCAGGGGAGTGCGGTGCCGGTGTCCGGGCCCGACGGTGAATCGCTCGGCGTGGTGCTCACGGTGCGGGACGTCACGGAAGCGCGGCAGCTGCAGCAGGCGGCGGAGCTCGAGCGGAATCGCCTCGTGGAGGTCTTCCAGCAGGCACCCGCCGTGATCGCGGTGACCCATGGCCCCGACCACGTGTTCACGACCACCAACCCGCTGTTCGACCAGGTGGTCGGCGCCAACCGAAGCCTGCGCGGGCGCACGATCCGGGAGGCGCTCCCGGAGCTCGAGGGGCAGGGGTTCTTCGAGCTGCTCGACCAGGTGTACGCCACCGGTGAACCATTCGTGGGCAACGAGCTGCTGGCCCGCATCAACCGCGGTGACGGCGGTGACGGCGGCGACGGCGGCGACGGCGGCGACGTGCGCGACGGCTATTTCAACTTCGTGTACCAGCCGCTCCGCACCGCCGGCGGCCGCGTGGAAGGCATCATGATCCATGCGGTGGAGGTCACCGACCAGGTGCTCGCGCGCAAGGATGTGGAGCGGAAGGCGGAGGAGCTCGTCCGGCTCACGCACGCGCTGGAGCAGTCGAACGCGGAGCTGGATCAGTTCGCCTACGTGGCGTCACACGATCTGAAGGCCCCGCTCCGGGGTATCGCAAACCTGACACAGTGGATCCAGGAGGACCTGGCCGAGGCGCTCACGGAGGAATCCGCCGGGCACATGCAGCTGCTGCAGGGGCGCGTGCAGCGGATGGAGGCCCTGATCGACGGAATCCTGGCGTACTCGCGCGCCGGCCGCGTGCGGGCCGAGCCGGAGATGGTGGACACCGGCGCGCTGGTGCGCGACGTGGTCGAGCTGCTGGCGCTGGAGCCGGCCGCGACGGTGCAGGTACAGGACGAGATGCCGACGTTCGCGGCGGAGCGCGTTCCGCTGCAGCAGGTGTTCCTGAACCTGATCTCGAACGCGGTGAAGTACACGCGCGTCACGCGTCCGGACGTCCGGGTACAGGTCGGGTGGGAGGCGGCGCGCGACGGATACGTGTTCCACGTGACCGACAACGGACCGGGCATCGCGCCGGAGTTTCACGAGCGCATCTGGGGCATCTTCCAGACCCTGGAGGCCCGCGACAAGGTCGAGGGCACGGGCATCGGGTTGTCCGTCGTGAAGAAGATGGTGGAGTCGCGCGGCGGACGCGCATGGCTGGAGTCGACGCCCGGGGCGGGCGCGACGTTCTTCTTCTCGTGGCCTCGCGCCACGCTACTCATCGCCTGAACCGGTGCACCGTGGACGATCGAATGCTGAACATCCTGCTGGTCGAGGACGATGAAGTGGACGTGATGAACGTGGAGCGGGCGTTCCGGAAGAACCACATCTCCAACCCGCTCTTCGTGGCCGGCAACGGGCTGGAGGCGCTCGAGCGCCTGCGCAGCGGCACCATCCCGAAGGAGCGGCGCATCGTGCTGCTCGACCTCAACATGCCGAAGATGAACGGCATCGAGTTCCTGACGGAGCTGCGCAAGGACCCCGAGCTGCGGCACACCACGGTGGTGGTGCTCACCACGTCGAACGCCGAGCGCGACAAGATCGATGCGTACAACCTCAACGTCGCGGGCTACCTGCTGAAGCCGGTGACCTTCTCCAACTTCTGCGAAGTGATGGCGGCGTTGAACAAGTACTGGACTCTCGTCGAGATGCCGTGACGAGTCCCCTGGTCCCGGTCGAGCCGGACACCGTGCTGCATGCCGAGCGCTCGCCAGTGGGGGAGGCGGCGCTGCGCGTGCTCGTCGTGGACGATGACGAAGTGGACCGCCTGGCGGTGCGCCGTGGCCTGAAGCGCGCCGGCAGCACCGCATCGATCGACGAAGCGGGCGGCTCCGCCGAGGCGCTGTCCAGGCTGGCGTCGGCGTCGTACGACTGCGTCTTCCTCGACTTCAACATCCCGGGCACCAGTGGGCTCATGCTGCTCCGCGAGATGCGGACGTCGGGCTACGACACGCCGGTGGTGATGCTCACCGGCCAGGGCGACGAGCGGGTCGCGGTGGAGCTGATGAAGGCCGGGGCGGCCGACTACATGCCGAAGGCCTCCGCCACCCCGGAGCGCCTGGCCTCCAGCCTTCGCTACGCCGTGGACCTGCACCGGTCCGCGGCCGAGGCGCGCCGCGCGCAGGAACAGGTGGCGGCGGGTGCGCAGCGGGCGCGCTTCCTCGCGGAAGCCAGCGGCGTGCTCGCCAGCTCGCTCGACCTCCGGACGACGCTCGACGGCGTTGCGCGCCTCGCCGTGCCCCTGCTCGGCGACTACTGCCTGATGTACCTCGTGGACGAGGACGGCGGCCCGGTGGCGGTGTCCTCCGCGCACGCGGACCCCGCCCTCACGAGCCTCACGCGGACCATCGAGCAGCGCTACCGGCCGGGCATGGCACACCGCACGAGCCTGGTGGCCGAGGCGGTGCGCACGGGCACCACGCGGCTGCTCGAGTCGGTCTCCGCGGAGCATCTCGCCAGCATCTCGAGCTCGGCGGAGGAGGCCGAGGCGTACCGGATCCTGAACCCGGCGGCGGCGCTCGCGGTGCCACTGCTGGCGCGCACGGTGCTCGGGGCGGCGATGTTCTGCCGCACGACGGGGCGCCCGCCCTTCAGCGCCGACGAGGTCACGCTCGCCGAGGACCTGGCCCGCCGTGCCGCGATGGCGATCGACAACGCGATGCTCTTCGAGCAGGCGGAGCGCGCCCGCGCGCGCACGGAGCGTCTCCAGGCCGTCACGGCCCGGCTCGCGTCCGTGCTGCCCGAGGCGTCGGTGGCGCAGATCTTCGTCTCGGAGGTGCGGGAAGCGCTCGGGGCCGACACGGCGTGGATCTCGCTGCTGAACGAGGACGGCCGGCTGATCGCGAAGGCGGACGCCGGGTTCGATGCGGAGGCGATCGCGCGGTTCGCCGATCTCCCGGTGGATGCGCCGATGCCGACGCGCGAGATCCTGCGCGACGGGCTGCCGCACTGGTACGAGTCCAGAGACGCGCTCCTGGCGGCGTACCCGGCACTCGCGGCGTCGATGGAGGGAATGTCGCAGGAGGCGGTCGCGCTCCTGCCGCTGCGGGTGGACGCGCAGGTGCGCGGCGTCATCACCATCGGGTTCCGCACGCCACGCGTGTTCGCCGACGAGGACCGGGCGTTCGCCATCGCGCTGGCGCAGCAGTGCGCGCAGGCGCTCGAGCGTGCGCGGTTGTACGAAGCCGAGCGCCGGTCGCGCACCGCCGCGGAGGAGGCGAACAAGGCGAAGAGCGAGTTCCTGGCGCGCATGAGCCACGACCTGCGCACCCCGCTCAACGCGATCGGCGGCTATGCCCAGCTGATCGAGGACGGCATCTACGGCGCCACCAGCCAGGGGCAGCGGCAGTCGCTCGAGCGGATCCGGCGCGCGCAGCAGCACCTGCTGGTGCTGATCAACGACATCCTCAGCTTCGCGAAGCTCGAGGCGGGGCAGGTGAACTTCACGCTGAAGCCCGTGGACGTCGGCGCGCTGGTGGCGGAGCTGCGGCCGCTCGTGGAGCCGCAGGCATCCGCGAAGGGGCTCCGCCTGGAGATCCAGGAGGACGCCAGCGTGGTCTGCGCGATGGCCGACCGGGCGCGCCTCGGTCAGATCATCGTGAACCTGCTCACCAACGCCGTGAAGTTCACCGCGCCGGCCGGGACGGTGGCGGTGACGTGGGCCGAGACGCCGAGGGGGGTCATGATCCAGGTGCGGGACACGGGGGCCGGCATCCCGAGCGAACGGCTCGCCGCGATCTTCGATCCGTTCATGCAGGTGGGCACGAACATCGAAGCCACTCGCGAGGGCGTGGGGCTCGGCCTGGCGATCAGCCGCGAGCTCGCGCGCCTGATGCACGGCGACCTGGAGGTGGAGAGCACGGTCGGCGTGGGCTCGACGTTCACCATCCGGCTCCCGACGGCGCCCTGAACGGTCCCGGTCGTCGGGCGGTCGCTACCAGGTCCGCGCCTCGGCGATCAGCGCGGCCATCGCGTCGGGGTCCAGCGGGGGCGAGAACAGGTAGCCCTGCCCGAACTCGCACTCCAGACGACGAAGCTCGGAGAGCTGCTCCACCGTCGTGACGCCCTCCGCCACCGCGGTCAGGCCGATGCTCCGCGCGAGCTGCAGCACCGTCTGCACGAGCTGGCGCGAGCGCTCGTCGTGATCCATGCGGCTCACGAAGGCGCGGTCCACCTTCAGGCCGTCGAGCGGCAGCTGGTGCAGGTAGCTGAGCGAGCTGTAGCCGGTGCCGAAGTCGTCCATGTGCACCTTCACGCCGAGTCCCTTCAGCGACGCGAGCAGCGCCGTCGTGGCCTCCGGCTGGTCGATGACGATGCTCTCGGTGACCTCGAGGGCCAGCCGATGCGGCTCGAGCCCGGTGTCGGCCAGCACCTCGGCGAGCCGCTCGTCGAGACCGGGCTTGGCGAACTGCTTGATGGAGAGGTTCACCGCGAGGGTGAGCGGGTCATCACCCGGCCAGGGAGAATGCCACGCCTGCACCTGCCGGCACGCCTCGCGCAGCACCCATTCGCCGATCGGCACGATGAGCCCCGTATCCTCGGCGAGCGGCACGAAGTCCGAGGGCGGCACCAGCCCGCGCTCGGGATGCTGCCAGCGGATCAGCGCCTCGGCGCCGGCGATGCGCCCCGTGCGCAGCGAGATGACCGGCTGGTACACCAGCCGGAACTCGTCGCGCTCGAGTGCGTGGCGCAGGTCCGTCTCGAGCTGGAGCCGGGCGAGCGCATCTCGATGCATGGCGCGGTCGAAGAGCGCATGGCCGGCCGGACCGGCGCTCTTCGCGCGGTACATGGCCATGTCGGCATTCCGGAGCAGGTGCTCGGGATGCTCGGTGGCCAGCGAGCTCGATGAGCTGAGCACGATCCCGATGCTCGCCGAGGTGAACACCTCGTATCCGCCAAGGTCGATGGGATCACTCAGCGCGAGCTGGATGCGCTCGGCGACGACGCGCGCGTCGTCGCTGTCCGAGAGGCTCTCGAGCAGGATCGCGAACTCGTCACCGCCCATGCGCGCCACCGTGTCCTCGGGGCGCAGCGCACCGGCGAGGCGCGCGGCCACGGCCACGAGCATCCCGTCGCCGCCGTGATGGCCGATGCTGTCGTTCACGATCTTGAAGCGGTCCAGGTCCAGGAAGAGGACGGCGAACTGCGACGTGGGATCGCGCTGCGCGCGCGTGATCGCGTTGCGGAGCTTCTCGCTCAGGAAGGCGCGGTTGGGGAGCCCCGTCAGCTCGTCGTGCAGGGTGATGTGCACGAGCGCCTCCTGGGTGTCCCGCCGGATGACGACCTCGCGACGGAGGTCGAGCTCCGTGCACATGGCGTCGGCGAGATCGTTCAGCAGGAGCTGATCCTCCCGGCTCCAGACCCGGTCCGGATTCGAGTCGGCCACGCACACCGCGCCGCTGGTCCGCCGGTCGCGGCACAGGAACGGCGACACGGCGATCACCTGGGGCGGGCTTTCGGCCTGTCCCGGGCGGCGGACGTCGCGCACCTCGATCCGGTGCTCGGCGTCGATCAGCAGGGGGCGCGCCTCGGTGAGGGCGCGCTGCACGAGCAGCCGCGCCTCGGGCACCGTGCGCCAGGCACGCGACCGGCCGGCCACCCCGACGCAGCCGCGCACGACCTGCCGGCCCATCTCCGAGACGGTCACGATGGCCATGGGCGCCTGCAGCGAGGCGGCGACGACGCGCGCCATGCGATCGTACGATTCCTCCGGCGGCACGCCGAGCAGGAACTCGATGGCGTGCTCCTGGGCGCTCGGCGTGCCCCGCGGGCCCACCCCGGGCCGCCCGCCCTCCCCGACGGAGCCACGATCCACTGCCGCAGGGGGCTTCTTCCCGTCAGTCATGGCGGTCTGGATGGAAGGACGGAGGCCTGGCCGGTCGCGGATACCCCTGGGGTGCTAAAATGGTGCCGGGCTGGACCATACAGACGATTCTGACCTTCCCGAGGTTCCCGGGCCGCGCCGACGGCCCCCGAGGGCGCGAATCTCGCCATTGCGAGGGCATGCCCGCCGCCGCTCCCCCCGCATCCCTGCGCCTCGGCACCGCCGGCTGGACCCTGCCGCGCGAGTGGCGCGAGCATTTTCCGGCGGCGGGGAGCCATCTCGAGCGCTATGCCGAGCGCTTTGCCGGCACCGAGATCAACTCGTCGTTCTATCGGCCGCATCGCCGGGCGACGTACGCGCGGTGGGGGAGCAGCGTGCCGGAGGCTTTCCGCTTCGCGGTGAAGGTGCCGCGGGCCATCACCCACGACCAGCGGCTGGTGGCGGCCGACGTGCTCCTGGAGGTGTTCCTGGACGAGGCCCGCGGGCTGGGCGAGCGCCTGGGCGCGCTGCTCGTGCAGCTTCCCCCGTCGCTGTCGTTCGACGCCGGCATCGCGGAGGAGTTCTTCGGCACGCTGCGCGGGCAGCATGCGGGAGACGTCGCCTGCGAGCCGCGCCACGAAACCTGGTTCGGGCCCGGCGCGGCGCGGCTGCTGGCGTCGTTCAACGTCGCGCGGGTGGCGGCGGACCCGGCGCGCTGGCCGGCGGCGGCGGAGCCCGGTGGGTCGCCCGACCTGGTGTACCTGCGGCTGCACGGATCGCCACGGATGTACTACTCGGCGTACACCCCCGAATTCCTCGACGCCACGGCCACGCAGCTGCGGGCGCACCTCGAGCGGGGCGCGCGGTGCTGGTGCGTGTTCGACAACACCACCCTCGGCGCCGCTGCGGGCGATGCGCTCGCGCTGGCGGCCCGGATGGCGCAGGCACCCGGCCTTGCCAGCGGCTGACGCCCGCGAAAGCTTTGCGCATGACCTGTTCCCATCGCCGGGCGAGCCTCCTCGCCGCGCTCGCGTCTCTCGCGCTCGTCGCCGCCTGCTCGCGGCACCAGGATGACGCCACGCCGGAGTCCCGCGCCCCCGTGGTCACGTCGGTGCGCTCGGTTGCCGTGCCGCCCACGCCGCTCGGACCGGGTGACGTGCGGATCGTCACCGTGGACAGCGGCATCGACCTGGCCCTCCTCGGCGACAGCATCAGCGCGGGACTCTCGCCGTATGCCCTGGGCAAGGTGCGCCGGGAGACCGACACCGCCACGGTCACGGGCACCGGCTTCGGCGCGTCCATCGAGAAGATGGTGAAGGGGGCGGTTGCCGGCGCGATCGGCACCCGGGTCGCCTTCCCGCTGACCGCGGTGAAGGACGTGCGCTACGACGCCGGGCGCCTGCAGTTCGAGTGGGCGGGAAAGCCGACCAACCTGTTCGAGAACACGAAGGTGAACGGGCGCCCCGTGCTCGAGTCGTTCGCGCCGGACGACGCGCGCCGGTTCGTGGCCGCCGTGCGCGCGCGGAAGGGCAGCACGCGCTAGGCGCGCCGGCGGCGCGTCAGCGGTGCTCGCGGT
>JAQBPZ010000195.1 GCA_028287225.1 Gemmatimonadota bacterium | reverse complement strand
CGACGTCCACATCGTGGCCGTGCTGCCCGCGGCCGACTCGCTCTCCGGTGCAGGCGAGCCGGCATTCCGGACGCTGATGGCCGAGGCCGCGGCGCGCGGTACGCCGCTGGATGCCGTGGTGTGGAGTGGAGGCGCCGTGCGGACCGTGGATGCCGTGCCGCTCGCCACGGGCTGGTGGGCGCTGCGACCCGGCGCCCCTGCCGCTACGGGGCTCGCTGAGCCGCGACCCAGACCTCGGACCCCTCGGGCCGCCCCACCAGTCGGGGCACCTCGTCGCGCGCCGGGTCCAGCAGCCCGACCCTGACGGCCCAGTCGAAGGTCTGACCGCGGGTGGGATCGAGCACCACGTACCGACGCTGCGTGAGCGAGTCGGGAGTGGAGAGATACGCCATGTCCACGCCGCGGGTCCCGAAGTAGTAGAGGAGCGGCGCGTTCGCCGGAATGATCGCGAGCACGCGGTCGCCACGCCGGAGGCTTGGGCCGATGAGCGCGGTCACCGCGCGCGCCGGCCGGAAGGTGCCGGTATCGTCGCTCGTGATCGCGGCGCGCGTGGTGAGCGCTAGCCCGCCGGAGATCGACGCGAGCGCCACCGCGCCCCACGCGGCATCGATCCGCCCGAGGCGCGGAATGCGCGTGGCCCACTGCCCGGCCCATCGTGCCAGCCCTCGGCCCGCGGCCAGGAGGAAGAGCGGGAGGAGCGAGAGCCAGAACCGCACGAACGGCGTGCGATGGGTGAGGCAGAGGACGCCCACGCACCACACCACCACGGCGAGCGCGAGCGGCACGCGCCGCGCGCGGTCGGCGCCGCGCATCCCCCACAGCGCGAGCGCGAACAGCACCGGTGCGCACCACCAGGGAAAGGGCGACGTCCAGGTGAGCACGAGCTCGTACACGAAGCTTGGCAGCAGGCGTCCGAAGTGTGCCCACGTGACCGGCAGGGCGAGCTTGTTGCTCGTGAGCGCGCCGATGCCCGACGAACGGAGGATCGGCGCGTAGAGCAGGCCGGCCAGCAGCACGACGCCGATCGTCGCGGCGGCGAGCGGCGCCAGGGTGCGCAGCACCGCGCGCGGGGCCGGCTCCGCGCGCGCCAGCCGGCTGAGCGCGATCCACAGCGCGACGGCGCCGAGCGGATAGATCGTGACCGGCACGGCGTAGAGCCCGACCGCGCCGAGGACGCTGAACAGGACCCAGCGGCCCGCGTCGGCCCGCGTGCGCAGGCGGTCGCCCACCAGCACGAGCTCGAGCGCGACGACGCACACGATGGTGTGGCCGCGCGCGTTGGCCGAGTAGAGCACCAGGGAGGTGGAGCCCGCCGCGAGCGCCGCGCCGAGCAGCGCCGTGGTGCGGCCGGCCAGGCGCCGGCCCACGGCCCAGGTGAGCGGAACGACCGCCACCCCCGCGATGAACGCCGGCAGCCGGAGCGCCCACGGCTCGGTGGGCGCGAGCATCGACGTGAGCTTCGCGAGGATCGAGTAGAGGACGTGGTTGTTGGGGTTGGGATACGTCGCGAGGACGGTTCGCCAGGATTGGCTGGTGAACATCACCCAGGTCACCGCCTCGTCGTAGCGCACGGGCTGCGCGAGCGCGGCCAGCCGGCACGCGAGCGCCACGAGGACAATCAGAGCCAGCGCGACGCGCTCGCGGTGGTCGATGGGTTCGGGTGCGTCAACGCGAATGGCGGAAGTCGTCATCACCGGGAGACGACTTCCGCCACCGGGTCGTGACAGCGACCCGTTCCGAGCTACGCCGCGTACACCTCGAAGATGCCCGCCGCGCCCATGCCGCCGCCGATGCACATCGTCACCAGCCCGGTGCCGCCACCGCGGCTCCCGAGCTCGTGAATCAGCTGCGTGGTCAGCTTGCTGCCTGTTGCACCAAGGGGGTGACCTAAAGCGATCGCGCCGCCGTTGACGTTCACGCGGTCCTCGGGCATGCCGAGCTCGCGCATCACGGCCAGCACCTGCGACGCGAACGCCTCGTTGAACTCGATGAGGTCCAGATCCTTCATGGTCATGCCGGCCTTCGCGAGCGCCTTGGGCACCGCCTTGAGCGGCCCGACGCCCATCACGTCGGGATCCACGCCGGCCACCGCGAAGGTCACGAACCGCGCGAGCGGCTTGATGCCGAGCGCCTCGGCCCGGTCGCGGCGCATCAGCATGACCGCGGCGGCGCCATCGGAGTACGGGCTCGCGTTGCCCGCCGTGACGGTGCCGTTCGCCTTGAACGCGGGGCGCAGCTTGGCCAGTCCTTCAGGGCTCGTCTCCGCGCGCGGCAGCTCGTCCTGGTCGAACGCGAGCGCCTGCACCTGCTTCTCGGTGCCCTTCCAGGTCACACGCTCCACCGGCACGGGCACGATCTGCCCCGCGAACCGGCGCGCCTGCAGCGCCGCGGCGGCCTTCTTCTGGCTGCCGAGCGCCCACGCGTCCTGGTCCGCGCGGCTCACCTTCCAGCGCTCGGCGACACGCTCGGCGGTGAAGCCCATGCCGATGTAGCCCTCCATCGCATTGTCGTCGAGCCGGGCGTGGTAGCCCGACATCGGCACCGCGCTCATCATCTCGATTCCACCGGTGAGGACGACGTCGGCCATGCCGCTCATGATCTGCGCGGCGCCGTTGGCCACGGTCTGGAGCCCGGAGGCGCAGAACCGGTTGATGGTCTGCGCCGGCACCTCCACGGGGAACCCGGCACGCAGGGCGGAGAGGCGTGCGACGTTCAGCCCCTGCGCCGCCTCCGGCATGGCGCAGCCCCAGGCGACGTCGTCGATGGTGGCCGGGTCGACGCCGGCGCGCTGCGCGGCTTCCTTCATCACGAGCGCGCTCAGCTCGATCGGATGCGTGCCCGCGAGCGCCCCGTCCTTCTTCCCCTTGGCGACGGCCGTGCGGACCGCCGACACGATCACGACTTCATTGCTCTTGTCAGGCATGACGTCCTCTTGAGATGATGACGCGCGCTTTGCTCGCGTCAATTCCGCAGTGGCTTCCCCGTCTTGAGCGTGAACGCGATCCGCTCCTGCGTCTCCTTTGTACCCAGCAACCGCAGGAAGGCTTCGCGCTCCAGGTCCAGGATATCCTGCTCGCTCACCACGCGTGGTGGGCCGTCGCCGCCGCAGAGCACGTAGGCCAGCTCGCGCGCGATGCGCACCTCGTGCTCGGTGATCGCCCCGCCCTCGTGCATCGCCCATCCCGCGTAGTGCAGGTTGCCGAGCGCATCCTTGCCCAGCGCCATGATGGTGCGCGGTGCGGACGACACGTAGT
>JAQBPZ010000178.1 GCA_028287225.1 Gemmatimonadota bacterium | reverse complement strand
GGGCCGGCCGATGCCGTAGGCGTCCCAGTGCGCGGAGAGCACCACGTACTCGCGCTTGAGCCGCGCATCCGAGCCATCGAGCCGCGCCACGACGTTGCGCGACTGCACCCGGCGCACCGCGTTGCGGACGGTGAACGACGCCGCGCTGCCGAGCGACACCGGGCGGAAGTCGCGGGTGCGGGCCTGCCGCTCCAGGGTGGCGAAGTCATGGCCGCCGGCCGAGAAGAGCCGGCGCGCCACGTCGAGCTGGATCCAGCCCTCCACCTTCGCGTGCGCAGGGCCGCCAGCGACCTCGAACTTCTCGTGCGCATTGCTCTGCACCGTGGCCCACGGATAGCCGGCGGGCCCCGTCTGGTGCACGAGCAGCACGGCGGCCGCGCCACGCGCCGCCGCCGTCTCGTACTTGTAGGTCCAGCGTCCGTAGTAGGTCATCGCCCGGCCGCCGAACATCGTGCTGTCCAGGCGGGTGGAGTCGCGCGGATCCGGGATGGGCGGATCGCCGACGAGCATCACGACCGTCTTGCCGCGCACGTCGACGCCCTTGAAGTCGTCCCACCGGTATTCCGGAGCCACCACACCGTAGCCGACGAAGACGATATCCGACGCTGGGCTGACGACCAGCGTCTCCGGACGCAGCGACCAGGCGACGATCTCTTCCAAGGGACGGAGGGGCTGACTCCGACCCGCTGCGGTGGTGATGCGTGCGTCGACCGTGGATGTGGTCCCCACCAGCGGGACGCGCTGGATGTAGCTGCCGTCGCGATTGCCGGGACGAAGGCCGATCCGCCGGAACTGTCCTTCTATGTATGCGACCGCCGAATCCTCCCCGCGCGTGCCCGGCGCGCGCCCCTCGAACCGGTCGCTCGCGAGGGTGCCGATGTCGCGGAGGATGGCCGACGCGGTGATCGTCGACTCCGCGCGAGCGACGTCGGCGCGCGACGCGACGCGCTGGGCGTCGAGGTTGACGGGAGCCGCGAGTACGACGAGAAGCGCGGCGTGCGAAAAACACCTGTTTGCCTTCATTGTACGCGAATCTCCACGAATGCGGGAATGGTGATCTCCACCAATCTCCCTCTCAGGACAGGAGCGGGGAAGTGGTTGCGGGGATCGCGCTCCACACGCTTCGCGACGATTCGCGTACGACTCGGGAAAACGGGTGATTGCGTCCAGGGCTAGCGCAGCGCGTCCGACAGCAGCAGGTCGTGCGGCCAGTCGGTGGGATGCCCGCGCTCCCGCAGGACGGTCGCGAGCTGCGCCCAGTGGCGGATGCCGTGCATCAGGGCGTGCGCGGCGATCTTCCGCCCGCTCGCCCGCTGCTTCCCGGCGGTCAGGGTCATGAACTCCACCTCGCGCTGCAGCCCACCCTCCGCCGCCTGGAGGAGCGCCGATTCGAGCTGGCGCCGGCTCTCGTCGACGTAGGCGAACAGCCTGGCGGCATCGTCCGTCGCGAGGCCGGTCGCGGCCGGCACCTCATAGCCGGCCAGGATGGCCGCGTAGCGGCGCTCCACGAAGGCGACGTGCCGCACGACGTCGCGCACCGTCGCGAGGGGCGCGTTGCCGTACGACGCGTCGAGCGCCGAGGGATGGTCCGAGAACCAGCCGTGCCAGCGCTGGTTCTCGGTGGCGGTGTAGTCGAGGAGCTCGCGCAGGGCGAGACCGGGCGTCGCGTCGCTCATGCGCCGGCCGATGCGGTGCCGAGCCGCGCGACGTAGGCACGGATGCGCGCGGCGTTGGTGCCCACGTCGCTCCCGCCGACTCGCGAGACCGAGCGGACGTCCACCCGGCTGCCTGCACCCTCCGGGCGCACGCGGATGACGACGTCATCCTTGAAGCCGAACCATCGCGTCGTCGCGGTGGCCTCGATGCGTCCCGCGGCCGAATCGGCGGCAACCATCTCCCAGCCCATCGCGACGGCAGCATCGTGCGCGCGCTGGAAGGCGGCGTCGCGCGGCAGGGTGAGGTGCACGGGGCCGATGTCCGGGTAGCCCGCGTGCTGCTTCGCCGCCACGCCGTCGCCGCCGTACGTCGCGGGGTTCTTCGCGGTGGCGCGAAGCGGCAGCACGGCGACGAAGGCGGGCGGGTCCTGGGTGTCCGTGCTGATGTCGTGAATCGGCGGCACCTGCCCGGCGCGCCGCTTGAAGCTCCACGGGATCCCGGCCGCGATCACGGCGATGAGGAACGCGAGCGCGAACACGGAGGTGGCGCGGCCGACCGGCCGGGCGATGAACATGCCGGCCAGGGCGGCAGCACCGCCCGCGATCCCGAGATAGGCGGCCCACTTCACCATCGTGAACGCCGCGGGGAGCGTCCACATGGCGGTCCGGTACCCGAGCCCGGACACGGTGAGCAGCAGCAGGGCCACCAGCGCGAGCGCGAGGGCGCCGATGGCGAGGCGAGTATGGTTCACAGCTTCGGCGTGACCCCGAGCTCGTTCATCAGGAACGAATAGAGATCCGCGGTCTGCTCCAGCGCCTTCGTCGTGCTGCTGGCGCCGTGGCCCGACTTGGTGTCGATGCGGATGAGGATCGGGTGGTCGCCGCCCTGGGCGGCCTGCAGCGCCGCCGCGTACTTGAACGAGTGCGCCGGCACCACCCGGTCGTCGTGGTCCGCGGTGGTGATCAGCGTTGCCGGGTACACCGTGCCCGCGCGCACGTTGTGCACCGGCGAATAGGCGCGCAGCGCCTTGAACTCCGCCTCGCTCGCCTCGCTGCTGCCGTAGTCCGCGATCCACGCCGAGCCGATCGTGAACTTGTGGAAGCGCAGCATGTCCATCACCCCCGCCTGCTGGATGACCGCGCGGAACAGCTCGGGGCGCTGGTTCGCGACCGCGCCGACGAGCAGGCCGCCGTTCGACACGCCGTGGATCGCGAGCCGGTCGGGCGACGTGTACTTGTTGGCGATGAGGTATTCCGCGGCCGCGATGAAGTCGTCGAACACGTTCTGCTTCTGGAGCTTCGTGCCCGCCTCGTGCCACTGCTCGCCGTACTCGCTGCCGCCGCGCATGTTGGCCGACGCGTACACGAACCCCTGCTCCAGCAGCGCCAGGCGCAGCGCGCTGAAGCTCGGCGTGGTCGCGGCGTTGAACCCGCCGTAGCCGTAGAGCAGCGTGGGATTGTGGCCGTCCAGCTTGAGCCCCTTCCTGTACGTGAGGAACATCGGCACGCGGGTGCCGTCCTTGCTCCGGTAGAACACCTCCGTGGTCACGTAGTCCGCGGCGTTGAAGCCGGGAATCGTCGGTGCGCGGTAGAGCGTCGAGCGCCGCGAGGCGATGTCGTACTTGTACGTCGATGGCGGCGTGTTGAACGAGTTGTACGTATAGAAGATCACGCGGTCGTCGTGATTGCCACCGAACCCACCCGCGGCGCCCAGCCCGGGCAGCTCGATCTCGTTCTGGAAACGGCCGTCGAGGCCGTAGACGTAGGCCCGCGTCGTCACGTCCTTCGTGTACGTCACGAACAGGCGCCCGCCGGCGGTGTTCACGCTCTGGATCGGCTCCGGCTTCTCCGGCAGCACGGTGGCCCAGGCGGTGGGGTGCGTCGGGTCCCACCGCACCACGGTGCCGTTCGGCGCGCGGTGATTGGTCTGGATCAGGAAGGCGTCCCCGACGTTCTCGATCACGCCGTACGTGTCGTCACCGATCTCGGCGACGATCGGCTTCCAGTCGGACTCGCCCCGCGCGCGGTAGAAGAGGCTGTTGCCCTTCCGGTGGCCGTTGTCGGAGATGGTGAGGATGGCGTAGCGCTCGTCCTCGGTCACGCCGACGCCGGGGAAGTGCGTGGGGTTCGCCTTGTCCTCGAACACCAGCGCGTCCGCGTCCTGCGACGTGCCGACGCGGTGGAAATAGACGGCGCGTCCCTGGTTCCGGTTGGTGAGCGCACGGCTCGAGTCGGGTGCGGGGTAGCGGCTGTAGTAGAAGCCGTCGCCCTGCCACGCGGCCCCGGTGAACTTCGCCCACCTGATGACGTCGGGAAGCGTCCGGCGCGTCGCGACGTCCATCACGTGGAACTCGGTCCAGTCCGAGCCGCCCACGCTGATGCCGTAGGCCGCGTACTTCCCGTCCTTCGAGAGCGAGAAGCTCGCGAGGCGCGAGGTGCCGTCGGCGGAGAACCTGTTGGGGTCGATCAGCACCTCGGGCGTGCCGTTCAGCCCCTTCTGGATGTAGAGGACCGACTGGTTCTGCAGCCCGTCGTTCTTCGAGAAGATGTAGTTCTCGCCCTTCCGGAAGGGCGCGCCGAACTTCGCGTAGTTGTACAGCTTCTCGAGGCGCGCGCGCACCGCCTGGCGGTACGGGATGCTCTCCAGGTAGGCGTACGTGACCTTGTTCTGCTCCTCCACCCAGCGCGTCGTCTCGGCCGAGTGCTCGTCCTCGAGCCAGCGGTAGGGATCGGCGACCCGCGTGCCGAAGTAGGTGTCGACCTGGTCGCCGATGCGGCTCTGCGGATAGGCCAGCTTCTGCGCGCTGGCCTGGGGGACGTGCATGGCGACGACGGAGAGGGCCAGGGCGGCGAGCGAGCGGTGCGCGCCCCGGGGCAGTCGAGGAGTCATGTCGGCACGATCCTGAAGAGGAGACTCCCTAGGGTAGCGCGCCATGCACCGCGAGGGGAAGAGGTGGCGCCCCGCGGGACTAGCCGTTGAGGTGCCGGAACCAGAGATCCATCCCCGCCTGCGCGGCGAGCAGCACCACCAGCGCCGCCGGATGGACGGCGGCGCGAGGCGCACTCGGCGTGCGCCGGAGCACGATCCAGCCGATCACCACCAGCACCGCCTCCAGCGCGAAGTCCGCGGGGGGGCGCGTGTACAGGTGAAGCCCGAGGTTCGGGCCACCGGGCCAGTACGGCTTGAAGCCGGTGACCAGGTCCATGACGACGTGGAGCAGCACCAGACCGATGACGAGGTTCGTCGTCGCTCGCCGGTGGTAGATCTCCCAGGCGAGCACGCCGGCCGCGGCCGCCAGGACGAAGACCGCTGGCATGGCGTGCGTGTACAGCTCGCAGGACGTGCGGCACTGGTCGCCCTGCGGGAGCGCGAAGTCGGCGAGGTCCGGGATGATGCTCGCGACGAGCAGGGGAAGCAGCGCCGCGCGCGGCCAGCGCGAGCGGGCGAGGTAGGCGGTGGCGAGGTGGCCGGTGACCATGGCGCAACCTACTCGGTGAGAGCGCGCTCGCACGAGCGGCGCAGCGGACACGTGAGCGCCCGTCCTCACGATGCGACTGCCGGGCTCGGCGTGGCGACGCCTGTCGCTGAAGCTCGCGTGCTGCCGGCGCCATGTGCATGATGGCGGGCATCGGAATGCTTCTTTCGCTGGCGGAGTGCTCCACCACGTTTCGCCCTTCCACGCCCACCCTGTACGGACCGACGGATGCCCGCCTCCCTGCGCTCGCCCCACGTGCCGACGCCGCCCGAGCTGCTGTACCTGCTGCACGGCGACCCCGAGGAGCTGGCCGAGGCGCTGGCGAGCATGCGCGCCGCGGACGTCGCCGAGGCGCTGCGGGACCTGCCCGACGACGCGGCTGCGAAGGTGATGGGCGCCCTCCCCTTCCGGATGGCGGTGGAGGTGTTCGACGAGCCGGAGCTCGAGGGCCACCGCTGCCCCATCATCACGCGGATGGGCGACGCGGCCGCCGCGACGCTCATCGAGGCGATGTCGTCCGACCAGCGCGCCGACCTGTTCCGCGAGCTGGACGAGCGCGATCGCCCGCGGTTCCTCGCGCCGCTCGCACCAGCCACCCGCGAGTCGCTGGAGCTGCTGCTCCGCTTCGCCCCGGAGACCGCGGGCGGGATCATGACCACCGAATTCGTCTCCATTCCCGCGTCGTGGAGGGTGCACCAGGCGCTCGAGCACATCCGCGCCGTGGCGCGGAGCAAGGAGACGGTGTACGCCGTGTACCTGCTGGAGCCGGAGACGAACCGCCTGGTGCAGACCGTCGGCCTCACCGACCTCCTGCTCGCCGAGGGCGACGCCGCCGTCACCTCCGTGCGCACGCGGCGGAAGCCGCTCACCGTCGCCGCGGATACGTCGCGTGAGGATGTGGCACGGCTGATCTCCAAGTACAACCTCCTCGCGGTACCGGTGGTGGACGAGGGGGGCCACGTGCTGGGCATCGTGACGGTGGACGACGTGATCGACGCCATCGTGCGCGAGCAGACGGAGGACGTGCAGCGGTTCGGCGGCCTGGAGGCGCTCGACGAGCCCTACTCGGAGATCTCCTTCGCACGCATGATCCGGAAGCGTGCCGGCTGGCTGTGCGCGCTCTTTCTCGGCGAGATGCTCACGGCCACCGCCATGGGCCACTTCGAGGGGGAGATCGCGAAGGCCGTCGTGCTCTCGCTCTTCATCCCGCTCATCATCAGCTCGGGCGGCAACTCGGGCTCCCAGGCCACGTCGCTGATCATCCGGGCGCTGGCGCTGCGGGAGATCACGCTGAAGGACTGGTGGCGGATCGGGCTCCGCGAGCTCCCGGCGGGTCTCGCCCTGGGCTGCATCCTCGGCGTGATCGGCGTGATCCGCATCGTGGTGTGGCAGCGGTTCGGGTGGTACGACTACGGCGTGCACTGGCCGCTGGTGGCGGCCACGGTGGGCGGCGCCCTGGTGGGCGTCGTCACCTTCGGGTCGCTGGCCGGCTCGATGCTCCCCTTCCTGCTCAAGCGGCTCGGCTTCGATCCGGCGAGCGCCTCGGCGCCGTTCGTCGCCACGCTCGTGGACGTCACGGGGCTGATCATCTACTTCAGCGTCGCGTTCGCCATCCTCCGGAACACCCTGCTTCGGTAGGCGAGGAAAATGCATGCGCCCTTCGCGGTGCCCGCGACATTCCTCCAGCCGTGACTGCGCATGACCCGACACGCCGCCCGCCTGCTCCCGCTCGCGCTCGCGCTGCTCCTCCCCACCGCGGCTCGGGCGCAGGCGCCATCGGGAGCGCGGGGCGCCAAGGCGCCGGCGAAGGAGGCCGCGCCCCCGCGCCGGGCCACGTCGGCGCACGTGGAGGCGGGGGGTGAGCGGGCCGCGGGCGAGTACCTTACCACCGTCGGCGGCTGCAACGACTGCCACACCCCGAACTGGAGCCAGTCCAACGGCCGGACACCGCCCTCGGAGCGGTTCACGGGCAGCAACGTGGGCTACCGCGGGCCGTGGGGCGTCACCTACCCGGCCAACCTGCGGCTCATGACGCAGCGCGAGAGCGAGAACGAGTGGGTGCGCGTGCTCACCACCGCCGACGGCGGCGACGGCCGGCCACCGATGCCGTGGATGAACACCGCGCAGATGAGCGACCGCGACCTGCGCGCGATGTACCGATACATCAAGTCGCTGGGCGCGCGAGGCGAGCGCGCGCCGAAGGCCGTGCCGCCGGACAGCGAGCCGCGCGGGTCGTACATCAACTTCGTGCCCGTGGCGCACCGGTAGGGCGGCTGGAGCGGCCCGGGCGCGCGGGCGCAGTGGCGTCCTCCTTGCCCTACCCGCCCCATCTCCCACCACCGGCACGCATGTCCGACGCAGGCACCACCAGCACCACCGACACCACCGGACCTACGGGCGAGGGCCACACCCTCACGGGCAACATCCGCGTCCACGAGGCGTTCCATTCCGAGTACCTGGCGCATGATCGCACGATCATCGTCTACCTGCCGCCCGGCTACGACGAGGCGACCGCGGAGCGCTACCCGGTGCTCTATCTGCACGATGGGCAGAACGTCTTCGACCGGGCGACCTCCGTGGGCGAGGAGTGGCGGGTGGACGAGACGGCGCAGGCGATGATCACCGCCGGAGAGATCGACCCGATCATCATCGTGGGGATCTACAACACCGGCGAGCACCGCATCGACGAGTACGCCCCGACCCTCCGCGAGGACAAGGGGGGCGGCGGTCAGGCGGACGACTACGCGAAGATGCTCCTCATGGAGCTCAAGCCGTTCATCGACCGGACCTACAAGACCCTTCCCGGGGCGCTCAATACCGCCATCGGGGGCTCCTCGCTGGGCGGGCTCCTGACGATGCATCTTGGCCTCCGGCATCCGACGGCCTTTGGCAAGCTCGCCGTGCTCTCCCCGTCCATCTGGTGGGACGACCGCGTGATCGTGCGTGAGGTGGAGGAGCTGCCCGGCAAGCTCCCGGAGCGCGTGTGGCTCGACGCCGGAACCAACGAGGGACCCGAGGTCATCGAGGACGCCCGGCGGCTGCGCGATGCACTCGTCGCCAAGGGCTGGGTGGAGGGCGACGACCTCATGTACATGGAAGCCGAGGGCGCCGAGCACAACGAAGCGAGCTGGGCGGTACGGGTTTCCGCCGTCCTCAAATATCTGTTCCCCAGGGCCCGATCGGGGTGAGCAGTTTGCGGTGAGCGGTTTGCGGTCGTACATCGGGACGGTTCTCCCGCTCACTGCCTCACCGCAAACCGCAAACGCCTCTCATTCGCATCCATGCATCGTCAGCATCATCGCTGGTACAGTCCGTCGCTGGGCCGAGACATGGACCTGCTCCAGTTCGGGCATGCGGGAGCGCGCGTCGTCGTGTTCCCGAGCTCCATGGGCAAGTTCCACGAGTGGGAAGACCAGGGAATGATCGGCGCGCTGGCGCCGATGATCGAGCAGGGCTGGTTCCAGCTCTGGTGCGTGGACAGCGTGGACGCCGACAGCTGGTATGCCAAGTGGAAGCGGCCCGGCGACCGCGCGCTCCGGCAGGCGCAGTACGACGCCTACGTG
>JAQBPZ010000155.1 GCA_028287225.1 Gemmatimonadota bacterium | reverse complement strand
TGCGTGCAGTTTCGGAAAGGCCCGCGACGGGGGCCGGCCGGCCGGCGAGCGCCCAAGGCTCGAGCGCCCGGATCTCCTTGCCCTGCCCCGCCCCGCACACGACTTTTCGCGGATGCGGAAGCTCCTCATCCTCGTGGTCGTGCTCTTCGCCGTGCACGTGGCGCTCCTCTTCGTCCATCCTCCCGGCGCCGCCGAGCCGGCGTCGGGCGAGGCGATCGAGGTCGGGGTCGTGTTCGACCTCGGCGGGCGCGGCGACAAGTCGTTCAACGACGGCGCGTACCTCGGCGCCGAGCGCGCCGAGAAGGAGCTCGGGGTGCGCGTGCGGTTCATCGAGCCCGGCGAGGGCTCGGACCGCGAATCGGGTCTGCGGCTCCTCGCCGCCGAAGGCATGGACCTCGTGATCGGCGTGGGGTTCATCTTCACGGACGACCTCACGCAGCTCGCGAAGGAATACCCGAACACCAAGTTCGCCGGCGTGGACTATTCGGTCGCCACCGACAAGGACGGCAAGGTGGTCCCGCCGCCCGCCAACCTCGCCGCGCTGAAGTTCCGCGAGGAACAGGGCTCCTTTCTGGTGGGCGCGCTCGCCGCGCTGGTAGGCAACTCGAAGAAGGTCGGCTTCGTGGGCGGCATGGACTTCCCGCTCATCCAGAAGTTCGAGGCCGGCTACGTCGCGGGCGTCAAGGCGGTGTGCGCGGACTGCCGTGTCATCTCGCAGTACGCGGGCGTCACCCCGGAGGCCTTCCGCAATCCGGGCAAGGGCAAGGAGCTCGCGCTGAGCCAGTACCAGCAGGGCGTGAACGTCATCTTCCATGCGTCGGGCTCCACGGGTCTCGGCGTGTTCGAGGCCGCGCGCCAGACGGGCCGGCTCGCGATCGGCGTGGACGCCGACCAGTACGCCGAAGCGCCGGGCTTCGTGCTCACGTCCATGGTGAAGGGCGTGGACAACGCGGTGTTCGACGCCATCCGCCGCGTGAAGGAGCGGCGGTTCGCCGGTGGCGTCTACGAGTATGGACTGGCCGAGAACGGAGTTGGCTACGTGTACGACGCGAACAACGAGAAGCTCATCCCCGCTCCGGTGCGCGCGCGGCTCGAATCGCTGAAGCGCGGCATCATTGCCGGCCGGATCGTCGTGCCGAGCACGCGATGACTCCGACACCCGCCCTTGCCCTTCGCCTGCGCGGCATCGACAAGACCTTCGGCCCGGTGCGCGCCAACCGCGCCGCGGAGCTCGAGGTGGCCGCCGGCGAGATCCATGCGCTCGTCGGCGAGAACGGCGCCGGCAAGTCCACGCTCATGCGGATCCTGAGCGGCATGTACGCCCCCGACGCCGGCAGCATGGAGGTCAACGGGCGCGACGTGACCGGATGGAGCACCGCGCAGGCGATCGCCGGCGGTGTCGGCATGGTGCACCAGCACTTCATGCTGGTGCCCACGCTCACCGTGGCGGAGAACGTCGTGCTGGGTTCGGAGATCGTGAGAGGCGGCGCGCTGGACCGCGCCGCCGCCGAACAGGCCGTGCGCGACCTCTCCGCGCGCACCGGGCTGGCCGTCCCCCCGGACCGGCTCGTCGCCGACCTCTCGGTGGGCGAGGCGCAGCGCGTCGAGATCCTGAAGACGCTGTACCGCGGCGCGAAGATCCTGATCCTGGACGAGCCTACCGCGGTGCTGTCGCCCCCCGAGGTGCGCGAGCTGTGGTCCGTGCTCAGGGCGTTGCGGCACAGCGGTGGCACCATCGTGCTCATCACGCACAAGCTCGACGAGGTGATCGAGGTGTCCGACGCGATCACGGTGATGCGCCAGGGGACGACGGTGACCCGCATGCCGACCTCGGGCGCCACCCCGCAGGCCATCGCGCGCGCGATGGTGGGGCGCGACGTGGCGCTCGCGCTCGACGCCGACTTCACCAGTGCCACGACGGGCTCCAGCGCGGCGGCGGGCACCACCCTCTTCGAGGTCCGCGACCTGGTCGTCGCGGGTACCCGCCGCGCCGCCGCGGTGGATCGCGTGAGCTTCAGCATCGCGCCGGGGGAGATCCTCGGCATCGCCGGCGTGGAGGGCAACGGCCAGACCGAGCTCGTGGAAGCGCTCGCGGGGCTCGTGCACGCCTCAGGCACCGCCACCCTCGCCGGCCTGGACCTGCTCCGGCTGGACGTGCGCGCGCGCGGCGACGCGGGGCTCTCGCACATCCCCGAGGACCGGCACGAGCGCGGCCTGGTGCTCGACTACTCCCTCGCCGACAACCTCATCCTGGGCCAGCAGCACCGCTTCACGCGGGGCGGCACGCTGGACCGCGAGCGCGTGCGGCGGCACGCTGAAAAGCTGGTGGCCGCGTACGACATCCGGCCCGCCGATGCCGCCGTGGCGGCCCGCGCGCTCTCGGGCGGCAACCAGCAGAAGATCGTCATTGCGCGGGAGATGTCGCGCGACTTCCGCGTGCTCCTCGCGTCGCAGCCCACGCGCGGCGTGGACGTGGGTGCCATCGAGTTCATCCACTCGCGCCTGCGCGCGGCGCGCGACGAGGGCAAGGCGGTGCTGCTCGTCTCCGCGGATCTCGCGGAGGTGCTCGCGCTCTCCGACCGGATCGCGGTGATGTACGGCGGCCGCATCGTCGCCGTGCTCCCGCGCGCCGAGGCCACCCCCGAGATCCTCGGCCCGTTCATGACCGGTGCCGAGCGTGCCGCATGAGCCGGCCGTGCGTGCGTCGCACCCCGAGCACCACATGATTCCCAGCACTCCCGCCACGACGATCCCCGCCGCCGACACGGGGCCACTGGCGCCGCTGCCCGCGCCGGCGAGCACCCGCGCGCTGCGGCGCAGCGTGCTCGAGGAGGCCATCCTCCCGCCGCTCGTCGCGCTGCTGCTCGCCGCCGTGGTCGGCGACGTCCTGATCCTCACCTTCGGCCAGTCGCCGGGCGCGGTCTTCAAGCTCCTCCTGGACGGCACCTGGGGCAACGCGTACGGGTTCGGGCAGGTGCTGTACAAGGCGACGACGCTCGTCTTCACCGGGCTCGCCGTGGGACTCGGGCTGCGGGCCGGCCTGTTCAACATCGGCGCGGAGAGCCAGCTCGCGGCGGGGGGCTTCTGCGCGGCGCTCGTAGGGCTGATGCTGCCGGCCGGCATCCCCGCGCTGCTGTGCCTTCCCATCTACATGCTGGCCGCGGCGCTCGGCGGCGGAGCGGTGGGGGCGGTGCCCGGCGTGCTGAAGGCGCGGTTCGGGGCGCACGAGGTGATCGTGACGATCATGCTGAACTTCATCGTGCTCGCCCTGCTCAACTACCTCACCTCGGCGCGGCTGCACGTCCCGGACACGCTGCATACGCCGGAGCTGCGGAGCGGGGGGCTGCCGCGCCTCTCCGACCTGGTGCCCGCGTTCCAGGGGTCGGCGGCCAACGCGACGATTCTCCTGGCGCTGGCAGCGGCCATCGTGCTCGGCTGGTACCTGTTCCGCACGCGCGGCGGCTTCGAGCTGCGCGCCGTGGGGCTCCAGCCGCGCGCCGCGGAGTATGCCGGCGTGAACGTGGCCGGCGTCACCTGGCGCGCGCTCGCGATCTCCGGCGCCATCGCCGGACTCGGTGGGCTCAACTACGTGCTCGGCTACAAGCACTACTACGAGGAAGGGTTCGCGACCGGCGCCGGGTTCCTCGGCATCGCCGTGGCGCTGGTGGGACGCAACCATCCCGTGGGCATCGTGCTCGCGGCATTGCTGTTCGCGACGCTGTCGCAGGGCGGACTCGCGGTGAACGCGCTCGTGCCGAAGCAGATGGTGGACGTGCTCCAGGCCGTCGTGATCCTCGCGGTGTCCACCTCCGTCCCCGAAGTGCGCCGCCTGCTGCGCGATGCGCGGCGCTCCCTGACCGGGCGAACCACGCCATGATCGTGCTCGCCTTTCTCGTGCAGACGCTGCGCATCGCCATCCCGTACCTGCTGGCGAGCGCCGGCGGGGTGATGAGCGAGCGCGCCGGGCTGATCGGGCTCACCCTGGAGGGCTACATGCTGGGGGGCGCGTTCTGCGGCGCGGTCGCGAGCTACGCCTCGGGGTCGGCCACGGTCGGCGTGATCGCCGCCATCGCCGGCGGCGGCATCCTGGCGCTGCTCTACGCCGTGTGCGCGATCCGCTTCCGGGCCGACCAGGTCGTCGTGGGCATCGCGATCAATCTGCTGGTCATCGGGCTCACCAGATTCTTCCTGCGCCTGATCTTCGACAGCTCGTCCAACTCGCCGCGCGTGACGGGCTTCGCCGTGACCGGGGGCAGCGGACTGGCGGCGCTCGTGCAGAACCCGCTCGTGTGGGTGGGGCTCGCCGCGGTGCCGCTCGTCGCCTGGGTTCTGTACCGGACGCCGTTCGGCCTGCGCGTGCGCGCGGTGGGCGAGCACCCGGCGGCCGCGGCGTCCGTGGGCGTGCCGGTGGCGCGGGTGCAGTACATGGCCGTGGTGCTCAGCGGAATGCTCGCCGGCGTCGGCGGCGCCTACCTCTCCCTGGACCAGCACCAGTTCACCGACGGCATGACGGCGGGCCGAGGGTTCATCGCGCTGGCCGCGGTGGTCTTCGGGCGCTGGGACCCCATGCGGGCGGGGCTCGCCTGCCTGCTGTTCGCCGCGGCGGACACCTTCCAGATCCAGCTCCAGGGCTCGCAGGCCATCCCGTCGCAGTTCGTGGAGATGATCCCCTACGTGCTCACCATCATCGCGCTGGTGGGCGTGGTGGGCCGCGCCGTGGCGCCGGCGGCGCTGGGCAGGACGGCGAGCGAATGACCGCGCTCCGGACGCGATGACGGAGCCGGCCGCGCAGGGGTGGGCCAGGAGCGGCAAGCTGTGGGTGCTGATGATCACGGCCTTCATCGACATGGTGGGGCTGCTGATGGTCATCCCCCTCCTGCCGTTCTACGCGAAGTCGCTGGGCCAGGGCGGGCTGATCGTGGGCATGCTCGTGAGCAGCTTCGCCGTGGCGCAGCTCCTCACGGCACCCATGTGGGGGCGCATGTCGGACACCTACGGCCGGCGCCCCGCGCTGCTCGTGGGGCTCGGCGCGTCGGCCATTGCCTACGTGATCTTCGGCTTCGCGCTCCAGCTGCCGCACCCGCTGTTCTTCCTCTTCCTGTCGCGCCTGGTGCAGGGTGCGGGCGGCGGGACGGTGAGCGTGATCCAGGCATACGTCGCCGACTCCACCACGCCCGACGAGCGCGCGAAGGCGCTCGGATGGCTGTCCGCGGCGACCAACGCGGGCGTCGCCATCGGGCCGGTGCTCGGCTCGCGCACGCACATGCTCGGCGCGCAGGGGCCCGGGCTCCTGGCGGCGGGCCTGTGCGTGCTCAACATGGCGTTCGCGTGGCGCTTCCTGCATGAGTCGCGCGACATGCGGGAAGCGGCCGCGAGCAAGGCCGACACCGGCCCGCGGCCGCGCTCCCGCGATGCGATCGTGCACGTCGTGTCGCACTCGCACGAGCCCGCGTCGCGGCTCATCTGGATCTACGCGATCGCGATGGGGGCCTTCCAGGGCGTCACGTCGATGCTCGCCCTCTACCTCGCCGTGCGGTTCAAGGTCACGGCGGAGACCATCGGCTACTTCTTCGCCTACACGGGCGTGATCAGCGTGCTGACGCGCGCGCTCATCCTGGGCCCGATGATCGACCGCTATGGCGAGGCGCGCCTGAGCCGCATCGGCTCCGCGCTGCTCGCCACCGGAATCGCGGCGCTGGCGTTCACCAGGCCGATCGCCGACCCCGCGCGCGTGGCGGCGATGCTCGGCGGCGCGCTGCCGCCGAGCGCGGTGGCGTTCCTCCCGTACCTGCCGCTCGCGCTGGCCGTCGCGCTGCTGCCGCTCGGCACTGCCTTCACGTTTCCGTGCGTCACGGCGATGCTGTCGCGCGTGATCGCGAGCCGCGAGCGCGGCCTGTACATGGGCGTGCAGCAGACCTTCGGCGGACTGGCGCGGGTGCTCTTCCCGGTGCTGTTCGGCTTCCTGTTCGACCGCTACTTGCCGCTCCCCTTCCTGCTCGCCGCCCTGCTCGTGGTGTTCACGATCTGGCTCGGCCTGGGGATGGAGGGGTACGTGAAGCCGAAGCCGGTGTAGCGCGTCAGTCCCGGGAGTGCTCCGCGAGGCCCGGCTCGCTCGCCAGCACGGCGCGGGCGATCTCCACCATCGGCACCGATCGGTCCTGCGAGGTGCGCTGCAGGATGCGGTAGGCTTCCTGCTCCGACGAGCCGGTGCGGCGCATCAGGATTCCCTTCGCGCGCTCGATCGTCTTGCGGTTCTCCAGCGCGCCGCGGGCGGCCTGCGCGTCCTTCTTCGCCACCGACCACTCGCGCGCGCGCGACACGGCCAGCCGCAGCGTGGAATCCAGCACGCGCGGCGGGGTGGGCTTCGGCAGGAACGCGATGGCGGTGGTCGCGGCCACCTCGCGCTCCGAGAGCTGGATGGACTCGTCGCCGCTGAACAGCACCACGGCGACGCCCGGCACCTCCGACGCGATCACCTCGGCGGCCTCGATGCCCGAGCCGTCCGGCATGTGCACGTCCAGCAGCACGACGTCCGGCACCACGTCCTTGGCGCGCTCGATCGCCTCGCGGCCCGTGCTCACCTCGGCCACCACCACATGACCCATCGTGTTGAGCAGCTCGACGAGCAGCGCGCGGGCGTTGTCGTCGTCTTCGGCGATGAGGATGCGAATTGCGTGTTGCGTGTCGGGCATCAGCGGTCCAGAGGAGTGAGGTCGAGCCAAGCCGTGAATTCTCGCGGGTTCACGCGTCCCCCGCAATCTGCGCGAGCAAATCCGCGGCACCCACCGGCTTGCGCAGCGTGAAGTCGCAGGCCGGATCCTGCTCGTTGCGGGGCTCCCACCCGGTCACCACGCCGATGCGCAGGGCGGGCCGCTGCTCGCGCGCGTAGCCCACCAGGTCCCACCCGCTGCCATCCGGCAGCCCGATGTCCGTGACCAGCACTTCGCACACGTACGCCGGGTCGCCGATGAGGGCGCGCGCCTCTTCCACGTTGCGCACCGCCTCCACCACGTGGCCATCGGTCTCCAGGAGCGCCTGCATGAACTCGCGGCTGTCGGTGTGGTCCTCCACCAGCAGGATCCTCCGGGCCGTGCGCCGGCGCCTGGGCGCCTCCGGCGCGGCGACGGCCTCCCGGATGCCGGGGGGGAACACCAGGCGCACCGTCGTGCCCTCGCCCGGCGCCGACTCGATCTCGGCACGCCCGCGGTGGCGGCGCGCGATGCCGTACACCTCCGCGAGGCCGAGCCCGGTGCCGTTGACGCCCTTCGTCGTGAAGAAGGGCTCGAAGGCGCGCTCGCGCACCTCGGCCGACATGCCGGTGCCGGTGTCGGAGACCGCCACGCTGATCTCCTCGCCGATCGTCGTGCGGATGCGCAGGGTGCCGCCGCCCGCCATGGCGTCGAGCGCGTTCTGCACCAGGTTGAGCAGGGCCTCGCGCAGCTCGCCGGCAATTCCCCGCACGAGCGCACCTTCGGCGAGGGACTGGTCGAGCGTGACCACGCCGCCCTTCGCGCGCTCCTGCCAGAGCGGGCGCGTCATGGCGACGACCTCCTCCACCATCACCGAGAGGTCCACCGTCTCCTCGCGCGAGCCGAGCAGCGGCTCCTGCCGGATGAACCGTCCCACGCGGGAGGCGGTGGCGGCGCCCGTCTCCGCCGCGCGCGCGATGCGGACCGCGTAGTCGCGCACCGCCACCGGATTCTCCGCGTTCATCTCCAGCAGGTATGCCGCCGCCATGATCGGGTTGAGCGCGTTGTTGACGTCGTGCATCACCCCCGCGGCGAGCTGGCCCACGGCGGCGAGGCGGCGGTCGCGCGACGCGGCCTCCTGGAGCGCCAGCAGCTCGCGCGTGCGCTCCTGCACCATGCGCTCGAGGCGCTCGGCCTCGGTCTGCACCTGCTGCTGCAGCCGCGTGCGCTCGGTCACGTCGCGCTCGACGGTCACCGCGCCGCGGACGCGCTTGTGCGGATCGTACAGCGGGTTGGAGTTGACCTCCACCACCGCCGCCTCGCCCCCCGCGCCACGCCGGACCTCCAGCGTCTCACCGCGCACGCGCTCTCCGCGCAGCGCCCGCGCCGTGGGGTGCTCGTGCACGAAGAGCGTGGTGCCGCTCAGCGTCCGCGGGCGGTCGAGCTGCCACAGCTCGCGCAGCGACTGCGGGTTGGACGACGCGTGCTCCTGCTGCGCCTGCGAGTTGGTGCGCACGGTGCGCCCCTCCGCATCCACCACGCGCACGGAGTCCGGGAGCACGTCGAAGATGGACTCGAGCTGCGCGACGCTGCGGGCGAGGTCTTCACGCAGCTCCTCTCGCTCGGTCACGTCGCTGCCGGCGAACAGCACGCCGCGCCCGCCATGGCCGTCGGTGAGCGGCGCGAAGCTCGCTTCCACGAGCCGCCGTCCGCCGCGCTGCTGGAAGGGGACGCGCACCGAGACGACGGGTGCCCCGCCGGCGGCGATGTCGATCTGCTCGGTGAGGTCGGCGAGCGCGTTGGGGAACGCGTCGTAGATCGGCCGCCCCATCGCCTGCGCGGAGTCCTGGCCCGTCAGCTCGCGGTAGCGCGCATTCGTCGCCACGAGCGAGAGCGTCCCGTCGAACAGCGCCACCGCCAGCGGCACGGCCTCGAGCAGGGCGTCGAGGCGGTTCCGGTCGGCATGCAGCGTGTCGTGCGCAGCTTCGTGGAGGGTGGACGGCGGCATCGGGGGGGGTGACGACTCGCGAGGGCTGGGCGTGAACGGCGCCAGGGCGGGCGCAGGCCAGCGTCGGCACCCCTTGAAGTTCGCGTCCGGGCAGGGGATGTCAATGCGGGTTCGGCCTTTTTGCGCCGGTCGCCTGATCCTGTTCAACCGCGGATTCCATCGGCGTGGCGTGGTGGCCTCGGCGACCGGAACTGGAAGGTCAACTGACCGGGACTGCTCACGCATCCAACGGATCCGTCGTCGGACGATTCGCCCGCCAAATGGACCGCCACGCTACTCGACCACGCGGGCATCCATTCTTTCCTCACCCGACCTCGCTGGAGAGCCGGCTCCGGTCATCCTGGCGCGGTTGGCTGCGCACGGGCCCTCGCGCAACAGGGCGCTCCTCCGTCCTCGACGCACCGGACATCCCTTG
>JAQBPZ010000144.1 GCA_028287225.1 Gemmatimonadota bacterium | reverse complement strand
CGCCTCGCCGGTCCGCCTTAGCTTGGACCACCACGCGAGAGTGGCGAAACTGGCAGACGCACCAGACTTAGGATCTGGCACCGAAAGGTATAGGGGTTCAAGTCCCCTCTCTCGCATTGCTGGCACCGCCAGTGCGCATAGCGGTGCCATGCCCTCCACCACCCCGCGCGCCTGGATCGGAATCAGCGGCTACGACTACAAGCCGTGGCGGGGCCGCTTCTATCCCGACGACGTGCCGGCGAAGCGCTGGCTCGAGTACGCCAGCCGCCAGTTCAACAGCATCGAGCTCAACGGCACGTTCTACAGCCTCAAGAACCCCGCGGTGTTCCAGCGCTGGGTGAGCGAGGTGCCGCCGCGCGACTTCCTGTTCGCCGTGAAGGGCGGGCGCTTCATCACCCACAACCTCAAGCTCCGGAACGTCGACACGGCGCTCGGCAACTTCTTCGCGAGCGGGGTGCTCGCCCTGGGCCGCGCGACGGGGCCGTTCCTCTGGCAGCTTCCGGCCACCTACCGGTTCGACGCCGAGCGGATGGACGGCTTCATGGCGAAGCTGCCGCGGACGGCGCGCCAGGGCGAGGCGGTCGCCCTCCAGCACGACGAGCGGCTGCGGCGCGGCGCGCTCGTCGACGCAGCGGTGCCGGCGGTGAAGTACCGCCACTGCTTCGAGGTGCGGCACCCCAGCTACTTCCACGAGGAGTTCTACGCCATCCTCCGCGAGCGGAAGTGCGGCTTCGTGGTCGCCGACACGGCCGGCAAGTTTCCGTACGCCGAGGAGGTGACGGCCGACTTCGTCTACGTGCGCCTGCACGGCTCGCAGGAGCTGTACGCGAGCGGCTACACGGATGACGAGCTGGACGACTGGGCGCGGAAGATCGCGGCCTGGCGTTCGCCGGCGGGGGGAGCGCGCGACGTGTACGTGTACTTCGACAACGACGCCAAGGTGCACGCCCCATTCGACGCCCGGCGGCTCGCCGAGCGGGTCGGCGTGTAGCGATGCGCGGCCGCCCCTGGCCAGGCGCGAGCATTGCAGCGGGAAGTCAACAGCTTCAACGCAAACGCATTCCTCTGCGTCCTCGCCGTTCCCCTCTGCGGCCTCTGCGTTGAAGCTGTTCTCGACTTGGTCTCGGAGTCCAACTGCACCGTACGCCCGGATCGGGAACGATCATGATGGACGCGCGTTGAGATGCAGAGGACCAAGCCGCCACTCGGGCGGCACGGGCGGCAACCGAGAGCCATCGCGACTTCATGAGCCAGAGCGACGCAGCGCACTGCCGGCGGATCGTGCGACGTCATGCACGGACGTTCTGGATGGCGAGCCACTTCCTGACGCCGGCCCGCCGCCGCGCCGCGTTCGCGCTGTATGCGTTCTGCCGGGTGGCCGACGACATGGTGGACGAGGCGGCAGCCGGACGCGTGGAGGATGTGGAGCGCCGGCTGCGCGAGTATCGCGACGACCTGGACACCGCGCTCCTCGGCCGGCCGCGCGGTCCCGTGTTCCGCGAGCTCGCGGCCGCGGCCCGGGCGTACGCCGTGCCCGCCGCGGTGCTGCACGAGCTGCTCGACGGCGTGACGCGCGACTGCGCACCGGTCGCGTACGCGTCATGGGCCGACCTGGCGCTCTATTGCAAGGGCGTCGCGAGCTCGGTCGGGGAGATGTGCACCCACGTGTTCGGCGTGCATGGCGACGGCACGGTGCGCGAGCGGGCGCTGCGGCATGCGCGCATCCTCGGGCTCGCCATGCAGCTCACGAATATCCTGCGCGACGTCGGCGAGGATGCGCGGCAGGGGCGCTGCTACCTGCCCGCGGACGAGCTGGCGCGCTACGGGCTGTCGCGGGCGGAGGTGCTGGCCGGCGGCCTGGCGGGCGACCCGCGCTGGACTGCGCTCATGACGTTCCAGGTTGCGCGCGCGCGGGCGCTGTACGACCAGGCGCTCCCGGGCATCGCGCTGCTGGCCGCGGAGTCGCGGCGCTGCGCCATGGCGTGCGTGGTGGGCTACGCCGGCATCCTCGCCGCCATCGAGCGGAACGGCTACGATACCTTCAGCACGCGCGCGCGGCTCGGGACCGCCGCCCGCGCCGGCGTGCTGTGGGCGAGCTGGCGCGGCTCGCGCACCCTGCCGGCAGCGGCCGCCGCGATCGACTCGCGCGACGGAGAGGTGATGCGATGGGCATGAGCCTGCGGATGGGCGAGGGAGCGGACGACCAGGTGGTGGCGCGTCGCGCGCGGCTCGCCGGCATCGCGCTGCTCGGGCACGCGGCGCTCCTGGTGTTCTCCGGCATCACCTTCGCCACGTTCCTGGCCCCGCCCTTCCCCGCGTGGCTCACGACGCCCGCCAACCAGCGGGTCGCGTCGTTCATGTTCACCTTCGGCGGGCAGACCACCGTGGTGCTGGGCGCCGCGGCGGGCATCCTGCACGCGGCCAGCCGGCTCGGCTGGCGGAGCACGCTGCTGATCTTCGTCGCGGGATTCGCGCTGGCGCTGGGCGCGGAGCTCGCGGGCACCACCACCGGCTATCCCTTCGGGCCGTACTCGTACACGACGCAGCTCGGCTACCTCATCGGCGGACGGGTGCCGTTCAACATCCCGACGTCGTGGTTCTTCATGCTCTACGCGTCGCTCGCCATCTGTGGGCGGCTGTTCTCGCCCGCGCGCTCGCCGTGGCTCTGGGCAGCCGTCGCGTCGTTGATCCTCACGGCGTGGGACGTGTCGATGGACCCCGCGATGGTCGCGACCACGCACTGGCTCTGGCATTTGCCAGACGTCTCCCACGCACCGTACATCAGCCGGATCGCGCTGTCCAACCTGTTCTACGGCATGCCCCTCACCAACTGGCTCGGGTGGCTGCTCACCGGGTTCGCGGTGGCGCGCGTGATGCTCGCCATCGTGCCACCGGCGCGATGGGCAGCGCGCGTGTCGCCCACGACGCTGCCGCTGGTGCTCTACGCGGTGAACGGGGTGCTGCCGCTGCTGATCTGCGTGGGACGCGGCCTCTGGTGGGCGGTGGGGCTCGGCGCCGCCGCCATGGCGCTTCCGCTGCTCCTCGCCATCCGCGCAGGGCGGGCGCCGCGTCCAGAGACGAGC
>JAQBPZ010000139.1 GCA_028287225.1 Gemmatimonadota bacterium | reverse complement strand
ATCAGCGGCTCGCCGTCGAAGCACCCCCTCACCATCAGCGTCGTGGGGCACCAGTGGTGGTGGGAGGTGCAGTACGAGGACAGCATCCCGCAGAACCGCGTCACGACCGCGAACGAGATCCACATCCCCGTGGGGCAGCCGGTGCTCTTCCGCCTCACCTCCACGGACGTCATCCACAGCTTCTGGGTCCCCAACCTGGCCGGGAAGAAGGACCTCATTCCCGGCTACACGCAGAGCTTCTGGTTCCAGGCGGATACCGCCGGCACCTACCGCGGACAGTGCGCGGAGTTCTGCGGGATGCAGCACGCCAAGATGGGGATGTTCATCGTCGCCGAGCCGCTCGAGCAGTATCGTCTCTGGGTCGCACAGCAGAAGCAGCCCGCGGAGACGCCGACCGACACCCTCGCGCAGCGCGGCGGGGAGATCTTCATGACCGGCCAGTGCGCGATGTGCCACAACATCAACGGCACGAGCGCCGGCTCCGGCGCGGGTCCGGACCTCACGCACCTGGCCAGCCGCCGCACAATCGCCGCGGGCACGCTGCCCAACACGCGCGGGAACCTCGCGGGATGGATCGTCGACCCCCAGACGATCAAGCCCGGCACGCACATGCCTCCCAACATGCTGACGCCGAAGGACCTCGAGGCGCTGCTCGCCTACCTGCAGGGGCTCAAATGAGAGACGGCGTGATTCCCGTGGTGGGACCCACGGTCGGCGCGGATCCCGCCTCGATCGAGCTCGAGCACGAGATCGCCCGCCACGAGATGGAGCGCCTCGTGCTCGAGGACACCTACCGCGAGCGCGGCGGGCTGTGGGGATGGATCACCTCCGTGGACCACAAGTCCATCGGCAAGCGATACATCGCCACCTGCCTGATCTTCTTCCTCCTCGCCGGCCTCAACGCGGCGGCGATGCGACTGCAGCTCTCCCGCCCCGAGAACACCTTCCTGGGGCCGGACCGCTACAACCAGGCGTTCACCGTGCACGGCACCGCGATGATGTTCCTGTTCGCCGTGCCCATCATGACCGCCTTCGCGATGTACCTGCTACCCCTGATGCTCGGCACGCGCGAGATCGCCTTCCCGCGGCTCAACGCATTCGGCTACTGGTGCTTCCTGATCGGCGGGCTGTTCCTGTTCTTCTCGTTCTACATGAACACGGGCCCCGACGTCGGGTGGACCGCCTACGTCCCCCTGTCGGGCCCGGAATACTCCGCCGGCAAGCGCACCGACGTCTGGCTCCAGGTGGTGACCTTCACCGAGATCGCCGGCCTCGTGGCGGCGGTGGAGATCATCGTCACCACCTTCAAGCAGCGCGCGCCGGGGATGTCGCTCAACCGCATCCCGCTCTACGTGTGGGCCATCCTGGTGACCGCGTTCATGATCGTGTTCGCCATGCCCTCCGTGGCCATCGGCAGCACGGCGACGCTCGGCATGGACCGCCTGGTGGCGACGCACTTCTACAATCGCGCCGAGGGGGGAGACCCGCTGCTCTGGCAGCACCTGTTCTGGTTCTTCGGGCACCCCGAGGTCTACATCATGTTCATCCCGGGGCTCGGCTTCGTCTCGCAGATCATCGAGACCTTCACGCGGCGCCCGATCTTCGGCTACCCGGTGATGGTCCTGTCGCTCTTCCTCACGGGCTTCGTGGCGTTCGGCCTCTGGGTGCACCACATGTTCGCGACGCCCATCCCGCAGCTCGGCCGCAGCTTCTTCACCGCGGCGAGCGTGCTGATCGCGCTGCCCACCGGGGCGCAGATCTTCTGCTGGATCGCCACGGTCTGGGCCGGCCGGCCGCGCTTCGCCACGGCGATGCTGTGGGCCATGGGCTTCATGGTGGTGTTCATCATCGGCGGGCTCACCGGCGTGATGATCGCCTCGGTGCCATTCGACCTCCAGGTGCACGACACCTACTTCATCGTCGCGCACTTCCACTACGTCATCATCGGCGGCGTGGTGTTCCCCCTCTTCGGCGCCTGCTACCTGTGGTACCCCAAGGTGATGGGGCGCATGATGAGCGAGACCCTCGGCAAGTGGCACTTCTGGCTCTTCTTCATCGGCACCAACGTCACCTTCTTCCCCATGCACCTGCTGGGGCTGGACGGCATGCCGCGGCGCGTCTACACCTACCTGCCCGAGATGGGCTGGGGCGACCTGAACCTCCTCGCCACCGTGGGCGCGGGGATCATCGCGGTGAGCGTCGCGCTGTTCTGCATCAACCTGGTGTGGAGCGCCCGCCACGGCGCGGTGGCCGGCGCCGATCCGTGGGGCGCGCCCGGCCTGGAATGGGCGACCACCTCGCCGCCCCCCGCCTGGAACTTCCAGCACATCCCGGTCGCGGAGAGCCGCAGCCCCCTCTGGACGGAGGCGGGGCTCCTCCCCGTGGCGACGGGGCTGCGCAGCGACCGGCGCGAGATCCTCGTGACCTCCGCCCTCGACGCGGTGCCCGACAACCGCCACGAGCACCCCGGCCCCAGCCACTGGCCGCTCGTGATGGCGCTCGCCATCGGCGTGACCTTCATCGGCGCGGTGTTCACTCCGTGGGGGTACGTCGCCGGCTTCCTGTTCGCCATGGTGGCCTTCGCCGGCTGGGCCTGGCCCCGCGGCGGCAAGGAGGATGACGTCGCGCGGCATCCGCACCGCCCCTCCGAGGCGGAGGTGTCCGCATGAACGTCACGCGCCGCACGCGGCCGGTGCTCGACGTCTCGCAGCTGCCGGACATCGCCTTCGGGCCCCCCGACATCATGTGGTGGGGCACGCTGGGCTTCGTGGTGATCGAGGGATGGACGCTCGTGCTCTGCACGGCCATCTACCTGTACCTCACCCAGAACTACGCCACCTGGCCGCCCGAGGGAACGCCGCGCCCCTCGCTCGTGGTGCCGACGATCAGCATGCTGCTGATGCTCGCGAGCCTGCCGCTCATCATCCGGATCCAGCACGCGGCGCGCCGCTTCGACATCGGCAGAGTGAAGCGGGGGCTCGCGTTCGCCGCGGTGCTCAACCTGGCATTCGTGCTGCTCCGCTGCTGGGAGCTCCTGCGCTCGCTCAACGTGAAGTGGGACACCAACGCCTACGGCTCGGCGCAGTGGCTGATGCTCGTGATGCACGGCACCCTGCTCCTGGTGGAGTTCGTGGAGGTGGCGGGGATGGCGCTCATCTTCTGGGTCGGCCATGTGGAGGAGAAGCACTGCTCCGACGCGGCCGACATCAGCTTCTACTGGAAGTTCATGGTGCTCGTCTGGGTCCCGATGTACCTGCTCTGCTTCTGGCTCCCCCGCTGGCCATGAACGAACGGCATCCCTCGGCCGCGAGCTCGCTCGGCGCGCAGTGGACGGGATTCTTCCTCGCCCCGGCGACGTTCTTCGCGCACCTCCAGGTGGCCTACGTGCTGGTGCCTCTCGCCTGCGCCACCGGGAACCACCTCTGGCTGCACGTGACCGGCGCGCTCTCGGTGCTGCTCGCCATCGCCGGCACGGTGGTCGCCTGGCGCGTCTGGACCCGCGATGGCGGCGGCGCGCCCGGCGAGCACGGGGGCCCTCCGCCCCGGGCGCGCTTCCTCGGCGTCACCGGCACCGTGATGGGCGCCCTGTTCACCCTGCTGCTCGCCGCACAGTGGGCGGCGGCGTTCATCCTCTCGCCATGTCAGTGACGACGCGCCGGCTCCCGCTGCTCGTGGCGCTCGCCCT
>JAQBPZ010000308.1 GCA_028287225.1 Gemmatimonadota bacterium | reverse complement strand
GTACCGGCGGCGGCGCGGGCGAGGCCACCGGCATCGTGCCGGTGGATCCCGATCCACGGCTCGCAACCGATCCGCACGCGTTCTTCCCGGCGCCCAAGACGCGCGCCGAGCGGGCGGACAGCGCGGTGAAGGCGACGATCTACGCCTTCAACGACTCGGTGGCCCGCGCCCGCGCGAACGCCGGCAAGGAGCCCGGCGACTGGACCTTCCAGAAGGGCGGCCAGAAGTGGGGCGTGGACGGCAGCAAGATCTACCTGGGCAAGTTCGCCATCCCCAGCGCCGTGCTGGCCGCGCTGCCCATCCACATCCAGGGCAACCCGGGGGAGTCGATCGCGAACCGGCTGTCCGGTGCGCAGCGTGGCGACCTCGTGCTCCATGCGGCCTCGCAGGCACGCGACGACGAGTTCAAGACGGCCATCAAGCGCATCCGCGCCCGGAAGGACGCCGAGCGTCGCGAGCGCCTCGGCACCGTCGCGGACCAGAAAAACGAGTAACGAGAACGAGTGACCGTGACAAACGAAGGACCTGTCTCTCTCGCGAGAGAAGCAGGTCCTTCACTGCGTTCAGGACGACCGGCGGCGTTGCGCAGCGCCCTGAAGGTTACTCGTTGCTCGTTACTCGTTTTTAGTGAATCTCCGCGTCCGCCGGAACCGGGATCGTCGGCTGGAGCTCCTGCTCCATGAAGGGGCGGAACACGCCGCAGACCACGCCGAGCACGGCGAAGTCGTCCTGCGGACCGACCTCGATGGGGCGCTCGGCGTCGTTTGCCGGCTCCAGGACGATGGTGGCGCCGCGGTGCATCATCGTCTTGATGGTCGCTTCCTCGCCGAGGCGGGCCGCCACGATGTCGCCGTCCTTGGCGCGCGTGGAGGGAGACACGAGCACGTAGTCGTCCTCGAAGATCCCGCGCCCGATCATCGATTCTCCCTTGATGCGGAGGAAGAAGACGTCGTCGGTGGGCAGGAAGCGGCGGTCCATCGTGAGGTACCCGAGCCGGTGCTCGGGGATCAGCGCCGGCTCGCCCGCGTGCACCCGGCCGTAGTAGGGCACCGGCTGCGTGCTCGCCTGGCCGGCGTAGCCGACGATGCGCACGCCGCGTGAGCGGGACTGGTCACGCTCGATGAAGCCCTTCAGCGAGAGCGACGCCAGCAGGTCGGAGACCGTCTTCGTCGACTTGATGCGAAACTTCTTCGCGATCTCGCGAATGCTCGGCTGGTAGGTGTTCTCCGCGAGGAAGTCGATCAGGTAGTGGTAAACCCGCCGTTCCAGGGGAGTGAGTGGCTCGGTCATGCATCCTCACCGGCATCACATGGTGTACGCCGGGCGTCCGGTTGACTGAGCCCGTCTCGTGCAATTACCGGGCTAATGTAGCGGTCCCGGCCGCAGGCGCAACTATTTCCTTGTACCCTGGGTCCGGCGTCGGTCATGCTCCCGGGGGACCACCGGATTCCAGGCGTGCCACGGCGGCATCGATCCGGGCGGTCGAGCGGTCGCGGCCCAGCATCACCAGCACGTCGAAGATCCCCGGGCTCACCGACAGCCCCGTCAGCGCCACGCGGAGCGGCTGGAAGATCTTGCCCGCCTTGTCGCCGAAGCCGAGCCGCTCGCCGAGCGCGCGGAGGCTCTCCTCCATGGCCGCCGGCTCCCACTCCCGCAGGTCCCGGAGCGCCGTCCCCACCTCGCGCAGCAGCGCCGCCGTCGCCGGCCGGTCCTTCCACTGCTTGGCCTCCGCCTCGGGGTCGTAACGGATCTCGTCGACCAGGTACGGGGCCGCCTGGCGGACGATGTCGTCCGTGGTGCGCGACCGCACCTTCAGCAGCTCGAGCAGGGTCAGGTACCAGTCCCGGCGGGAGTACAGGTCCTCGGTGGTCGCGAGGCCGGCCGACACCAGCGCCGGCGTGACGAGCGGCGCCAGGTCGCTGGCCGACATGAGGCTGAGGTGCTGGCCATTCATCCACTCGAGCTTCTTCGGATCGAAGATCGCCGCCTTCTTCTGGAGCCCCTTCGTGTCGAACAGCTCCACCATCCGCTCCATCGACATCACCTCGATGTCGTGGCCCGGCGACCAGCCCAGCAGCGCCAGGAAGTTGAGCATCGCGCCGGGGAGGATGCCGAGGTGCTGGTAGTCGCTCACCGCCGTGGCGCCATGCCGCTTGCTCAGCTTCTTGCCGTCCAGCCCATGGATCATCGGCAGGTGGGCGAACTGCGGCAGAGGCGCGCCGAGCGCGCGGTACAGGAGGATCTGCTTGGGGGTGTTGGAGATGTGGTCGTCGCCGCGCATCACCAGAGTGATCCGCATCTCGATGTCGTCGCTCACCACGGCCATGTTGTAGATCGGCGTCCCGTCGGTGCGCAGGACGATGAAGTCCTCGATGTCCTTGTTCGGGAAGCTGATCGTCTCGTGCACCAGGTCGTCCCACGACGTCGTCCCCTCGGGCACCCGGAAGCGCACGGTGAACGGCACGCCCGCGTCCACCCGTGACTGCACTTCCTCGGCGCTCAGCCGGTCGCAGCGGCGGTCGTACTTGAAGCTGTCCTTCGCCGCCTCGGCCGCCGCGCGCCGCTCGGCCAGCTCCGCCTGGGTGCAGAAGCAGCGATAGGCGGTGCCGTTCTCGAGCATGCGCAGCGCGTCGGCGCGGTTGCGCTCCACGTTGGCGCCCTGGTAGACCACCGTCTCGTCCCAGCGCAGCCCCAGCCAGTTGAGGCCATCGAAGATGGCGCGCGTGCTCTCGTCCGTGCTGCGGGCCTTGTCCGTGTCCTCGATGCGCAGCAGGAACTGGCCGCCGAACTTCTTGGCGTACAGCCAGTTGAACAGCGCGGTGCGCGCGCCGCCCACGTGCAGGTAGCCGGTGGGCGAGGGGGCGAAGCGGAGGCGCGGGGTGACGTCGGACATGGACTCGGGACTGCGGGTGAAAGCACGAAGGCCCGCCGCGGCTGCGACGGGCCTTCGAGAGCGGACGAGGAGGGATTCGAACCCTCGATACAGGTTTCCCCGTATGCCGGTTTAGCAAACCGGTGCCTTCAGCCTCTCGGCCACCCGTCCAGGACCACACGCGAGGTGCGGCCAGCGCTGAATGTAATCGGGCGCGGGGCTCGACGGCAACCGGAGCCGCCAGGCGGCTTCGACGAAGGTCATGGTACGCCGTCAAGCCCCTCGGCCCGTATTCGCCGCCGTGAGGGAGCGCGGTGGAGGCGGATGTCCTAGCTCACGTACACGACGTCCCCGTCTTCGTCCAGGCCCAGCTCCTCGTGGAGCCCGCACACCCCGCAGGTGCGCGTCGCTACCCAGAGCGCGCCCAGCTCCGCGCGCACGGACTCGGTTGCCGGCTTCACCGCGAGCTTCTTGAAGGTGTACTCGTGGCATCGCTGGCACGCCGTGCCGCGCACGATGCGCTCGGCGCGCTCCCGTCCGATGGCCGCCAATGTCAGAGGTCCGGGCGCAGTGGGTCGGTGTTCTCGCCGGCCGGCAGCCGCTGTGGCGCCGCTGGCCGAGGCGGCGGAGACGTCGCCGGCCGGGAGGTCCTGTCGCGCGAGCTGCCCGCGAGCAGCTCGCGCAGGCCGCCGACCGCGCCCATCACGCCGGTGGCTTCGGACGGCAGGAAGATCGTGGTGCCGGCGCCCTCCGTCATCTTCGGCAGCGCCTCGAGGTACTTGATGCCGAGCAGGTACATCGCCGCCTGTCCCTCGGGCAATGCGGCGTCGACGCGCACCAGCGCCTCGGCCTCGGCCTCGGCCTTCGCCAGTCGTGCCGTGGCCAGTCCCTGCGCTCGCAGGATCGCGGCATCCTTCTCTCCCTCGGCCCGACGGACCTGCGACTCGCGCACGCCCTCAGCCTCAAGGATGGCCGCCCGCTTGCCCGCCTCGGCGTTCGTGACCGCGGCGCGGCGCTCGCGCTCGGCGCGCATCTGGAGCTCCATCGACTGCTGGATGTCACGCGGCGGCTCGATGGCCTGCAGCTCCACCCGCGTGAGGTCGACGCCCCACCCGATCGCCGCTTCCTCGATCACCTCGCGCATGCGCGTGTTGATCGCATCGCGACTCGCAAGCGTGGAGTCGAGCTCCATCTCGCCGACGATGTTGCGCAGGGTCGTCTTGGTGAGGGTCTCCAGCGCGTAGGGCAGGTTCTGCACCGCGTAGGTGGCCTTCTGCGGGTCCGCCACGCGGTAGTAGAGCACCGCATCGATGTCGATGGTCACGTTGTCCTTCGTGATCACCGGCTGGCTCGGAAAGTTGAGCACCTGCTCACGCAGGTCGATGCGCGTGGACGCACCGGCAGTGATCTTCTTGACGCCCCCGACCCCGACCTCGAAGTAGCGGACGTCGATGGACCTGGGACGGTCGATCCACGGGACCAGGATGTTGAGCCCGGACCGCGCGACGCGGTGAAAGCGGCCGAGGCGCTCGATGACCATGACCTCGGCCTGGCCAATGATCTTGAACGACGCACGGGCGAGCGCGACGAGCAGGAGGAGCGCGATGACGACGATGGCGATGCCCATGATCTCTCCGGACGGGATGCCGGATGTTATCCTCCGGCCACGAGCCGGGCAACGCATGGGCTCGCGCCGCGGCGCCATTCGTTGGATTGGTGGGATGTGCGCACAGGAACGGCGCACTCACGCAGCGGGCAGGGTGGGATTCGAACCCACGGTACCGTTTCCGGTACGCCGGTTTTCAAGACCGGATCATTCAACCACTCTGACACCTGCCCAGGGCGCGAAAGCTCGCCAGGGCGGGCGGGCAAGGGAAGTGCCCTCGGTCCGCGCTACCGCTGCACCGACAGGTAGCCGGGAGCAGGTGCAGCGCCCGCAGCCGGGAGTGGCGGCAGCGCGAGCATGGCATGCGCCCGCTCGACGTCGGGCGCAATGCGGATGCGGCGGTCCACCTGCGTCACCTCGAAGAGCGTGGGCTGGTCATCGTGCAGCGCGCACGGCACGAACGACCGCCCGGCCAGCCGGAAGGACTTCTCGACGCTGATCAGCATTCCGAATTCCGAGACCGCTGGAATCCAGGGACGTAGTCTGGCTGAGATCCAGTATCACGTCGGCGCCCAGCCCGAGCTGGGCAAGCAGGAAGGACTTCATCGCGGTGCGGTTGGACACCACGAGCTGCTGCGGCGCCCGGACGACGACCGGAACGCGGAGGGGAACGGAGATCGGCATGTCGGATGGAGTCGGAACGTGGGAGCGGTGCGCCGCGGCCGGCCGGCGCACGAGAGTCTGCGCGTCAGGTGAAGTAGGTGCGAAGCAGCAGGTTGGTCGCGAGGGCCTGCCGGTGGGCGCGGGCCTGGCGCTCGCGGGCGAGACGATCGGATCCCCTGGCGAGCTCCGGCCCTGGTCCGCTCGCGTGCACCGCGACCAGGATCTCTTCCGGTAGAATGGCCATGCCGCGGGCGAGCTGGCAGAGCGCCGCACCCGCCGCTTCGAGATCGTCGAGATCGTCCGCGTCACGGGCGATCCAGTGGCCGAGTTCGCGCCGGTAGCGCGTGAACTCGGGAAATGTCGTGAATGGCTGCTCGATCGTTGCGCAGGTCATCGTCGCTCCAGGCGGCTCGGGTCGCCTGAAGGGTGGTGGGCCGCTGCGCGCGCTGGGAGCGGGGGCAGCGCGGCGTTACGCGGCCGTTGCCGCGCGCGGACATTCGCATGCACTTTCGCGCCTCACGTGCCCTCTCCGCAGGCCCGACACCCCATCACGTCCGTGCGCCCCGCGTGCGGAACGTCAGAAGGGAGCTTCGATCGTCAGCCCCGGGCGCAGCAGCAGTGCGCTCGTGTTGTCGTACGTGACGCCCAGCGACAGCCACCGATGCGGCCGCAGCGCGTAGCGTGCGCCGATCATGCCCACCTGCTCGGCTCCGGCGATCTCCGGTGCGGTCGCCGACTCGGCGGCCCCGGTGCCGGCCGCGGTCGTGGACAGCACCTCGGCCAGGAGGTCGACGCGCGCCGTCGCGTGATGCTCCACCGCGAGCGCGAAGTTCAGGGTGTTCTGCACGGAGACGTTCGGCGGCTTGCCCACGAAGGAGTAGCCGACGTTGGCGTGCACCTCCGTCGCGCCGAACGCCTTGCTCGCGATCAGGTACGGGGTGAAGTCGGCGCGCCGCGTGCCGATCAGCGTGTCACGCGCGGTCGGGATCTTGGCCTCGGCCGCCAGTGCGAGCGCTGGCCAGCGCGACGTCTCCCTGCGCACGAGGAGCTGCAGTGTCGTCTCCAGATCGCCGATGCCGGAGGCGCGCCGTCCCGCCCGCGGCCGAATGGCGGTGAAGAGCACGGGCTCCACCAGCAGCGCCACCCGGTCGGTGACGCCGTACTCGAACGCGAACGGCACGGCGTGCTCCGTGCCCTGCGGCGAGGTCTGGAACTCATAGGTGAGCCCGGTGAGCAGCGCGCCGCGCGCGGGCAGCCGCGCCGTCTCGGTCTCCAGCGGCTGCTGGGCGGCGAGTGGCGCGACGGCCGCCAGGGCCCACGCGAGCATGGCGGCGACGGCGAGACGGCGCGCGCTCAGCCGGGCTCCGAACCCACCGCCGATGCAGGTCATCTGCCACACCGCGCCTCGGCGCTCGAGCGGCAGGACTCGCTGTCCTGCGGCCACCGCGTCCGCACCGCGGCACCGTCGCCGGCTGCGTGTTCCGGGCTGGCGAAGCGTCGTAGGCAGGCGGCCGTGGGTGCCGAGCGTGCCCCATCGTCTTTTACGAGCAGGAGTCGCATGGTGATAGACGCGCGCCGTCGCGCGCGGGTTCCCAAGGGGTTCCCGCAGTGTCACGGTCGAGGCCGCCTCCCTGCGGCGCGGGCAACGGGCGCGCGCGATGCGCTGGCAACGTCTCCGCCCGCGCCGTCGGGAGTTTCCCCACACTCGCGTCGGGAGGGCGGACGCCACGACGGGTGACGCGCCCGACAGACGCGCCGCTCCGCGGGACGGATATTTCATGACGTTCCTCCTTCCCCAGCGAGCCACGTCATGCCGAACGACATCGTCGAGTCCACCGCGCCAGCCCCCGGCGCCAGCGCTGCCACCTCACGCCGCGCGTTCCTGCGCACCGCCTCGATCGCCGCGGCCGCCGCCGGCGCCGGCGCGCTGGTCGCGTGCGG
>JAQBPZ010000097.1 GCA_028287225.1 Gemmatimonadota bacterium | reverse complement strand
GCGCCGGCGGGGGCCGGCACGCTGGCGACCGGCGCCTGCCCCGCCATCTGCTCCGCCGCGAGCACTTCCGCGAGCTGCCGCTCCGCCATGAGACGGATCTGCGCGAGGTGGGCGCGGCGGCTGCGCTCCAGCTCGTCCAGGTGCTGCTCGAGCCGGCGCACCTCGGCGCGCCGGACGTCGAGCTCCCGCTCGCCCGCGGCCTGGGCCTCGCGCACGATCAACTGGGCCTCGCGCTCCGCGCCGTCCCGGATCTCCGCGCGCAGCTGCTGCGCGCTGACCAGCGCCTCGTTGAGCGCCTTGTCGCGCTCACGGAAGGCGCGCAGCTGCTCGTGGAAGCCCTTGGCCTTGGCCTCGAGCTCCTGGAGCTGCCGGGTGAGCCGCTCGAGCTCCTCCGCCACCTGCTCGCGGAACAGCTCGACGCGCTCCGGCTGGTAGCCGCGCATCGCCTTGCCGAAGTCGTAGCGCCGCACGTCCAGCGGCGTGAGATGGAAAGTCTCGTCCATTAGGCGGGCCTCGCTCCGAACAGCACCGTTCCGAGGCGCACCAGGGTGGCGCCCTCCTCGACGGCGACCGCAAAGTCGCCGGACATCCCCATCGACAGCTCCGTCGCCGACGCATGGCCAGCGGCGCGCAGCGTCTCGCCGCACGCCCGGGCGCCGCCGAACACCACGCGAAGGGTGCGCTCGTCGGCGTCGAACGGCGCCATCGTCATCACCCCACGAATGCACAGGCCGCGCAGGGTGAGCAGTCGCTCGGCCTCGCGCGGAACATCGGCAGGGACGTACCCGCCCTTGCTTCCCTCTCCCGACACGTTCACCTGCAGCAGGACGTCGAGCGGCCGGCCACGCGCCTCGCCATGCGCCGCCAGCGCATCCGTGAGCCGTGCGCTGTCCGCCGAATGCACCAGGTGGAAGTCGTCCACCTGCTTCACCTTGTTGCGCTGCAGGTGCCCGATCAGGTGCCACCGCACCGGCACGTCCACGAGCGCCCGCTTGGCGAGGGCCTCCTGCACGCGGTTCTCCCCGACGTCCCGCAGTCCTGCGTTCCACGCCGCCGTGACGGCATCGGCGCCGTAGGTCTTGGTCACCGCGACGACCGTGACCGACTGCCCGCGGCCGCCGCGTGCCTGCGCCTGCGCGATGACTCCACGAACGTCGGCCAGGCGATCCGGCAGGTCCTGAAATGGCATAACACGGCAATTTACCGGAAGTTGCACCTCACTTCAAGCGAGTCGCGCCCCGCCGCGGATCCGGGCCACGGCAGCGAGAGCCGGGGACAGCCGAGGAACCGGAGCATCATCGGGGTCACGTCGTCGGGCAGCCGCTCCGCCGGGGGCTCCGCGGCCGGCCAGCGGGCGGTCCATCGCCGCGCCGCGGCGGTGTCGATGCTCGCCGAGCCGGCCAGCGGCGCTCCCGCGGTGGCGACGTACACCGGCCCGCGCAGCACCCATCCGCCGCCAAGCAGCGCGCGCTCGCGCAGGGTGAGCGCGGGCGAGGCCACGACGGGCCGGTGCGCACCCGCGGCGGCGCGCGCGATGGCGGCCGCCGTCTGCTCGTGCCGCCATTCGGCCCCCGCCACCGGCTGGGCGGCATCCCAGCGCCATCCGGTGCGCCGCGCGATCTCCCGACCGTACCACTCCGCCGGCAGCAGTGGGAGCGTCACGACCTGCACGTCGGGCCGCGCGCCCTCCACCTGCTGGAGATACCAGAGCGGGTAGCTGTCGTTGTCGCCGGAGGTGAAGAGCACGCCACCTTGCGGTACGGCGGAGAGCAGCGCGTCCGCGAAGGATCGCGCGGCGTGGGCCTGTGATCCTCCGGCTCGATCGACGACTCGCCAGTTGGCCGCCAGCGGAACGGCGAGCGCGATGACGGCCAGCCAGGGCCGCCCGATCCGGTCGGCCATCGCGAACGCGCCCCAGCCGGCGAGGCATCCCCAGCCCCAGAAGCCGAGCACGAAGAAGTAGTCGCGCTCGCGGGCCTCGTGCGGCACGCCGTCGGGCAGCGCTCCCCAGCCGAGGGAGGCGCCGGCCTTGAGGTTCAGGTAGGCGGCCACGCCCACCGATCCGCACAGCACGAGCACCAGGAGGGCCGAGGCGAGCCTGGGCGCCGCGCCGCGCATCGCCCGCCATCCAGTCAAGCCAAGAATGAGGTAGGCAAGCGTGGCGCCTACGCGGGCGGCGCTCGTGAACACCCCCTGCCCCCATCCCATGGCGAACTGCCAGTCGGCGTACTGCGCCACGTTGGCGATCTGAAGCCACGCGGGTGCCTGTCGCGGCATCAGGCTCGCGACGGCGTACTGCCGCCGTGTGACGACGTCCACCAGCGCGTCGAGCGTCGCGGGGTTTCCCTGGTTCATGGCGGGATCATGCCGGGCGCGCACCAGCATGATGAGCAGCGCGCTCGCCGCGAGGGGCACCAGAAGCAGGTAGCGCGCGTCGCGAGCGGGCCGGCCGCGCTGCGCGCGAGTGAGATGGCACGCCGCCGCCAGCGCGATCGCGACCGCGATCAACGGCAGCGAAGTCCGTCCGACCCCCGCCGCCGCGACGAGCACCGCGGTCAACAGGAGGGCGCGCGGCCACGACCACGTGCCGTCCCTGCCCCGCGCGGCAAGCACGATGGCGGCCGGCGCCCCGACGAGCGCGCTCAGGTGCACGGCGGGCGCGAGTGCGATCACGTACGCGGTGAGCGCGAGCCAGCGCATGCCGCGCTCGTGCGCGTCCACGTTCGCGGCGCACGCGAGCATGAGCACCACGTGCAGCAGGGCCAGCGCGTACACCTCGGTCTCGGTCGCATTCGCCCACGCGGTGCACATCAGTCCCGCGAGCGCGCCGGCCATGACCGCGCCCACGGTGCCTGCCTGCGTCACACGAGCCTCCCGCGCCACCAGCCGCGCGGTGAAGGCGCCGGCCAGCGCGGTGCAGAGGGCGGAGAGGAGGTTCACGGCCCGCGCGCTGCCGAGCAGCCACCCGGTCGCGAGGATCCAGCAGCGGCCGATCGCGACGTACAGGGGCGTCCCGGGCGGATGCGGAATGCCGAGACCGTGCGCGGCGGCGATGAACTCGCCCGCATCCCAGAACGTGACGCCCGGCGCGAGCGTGAGCAGGTAGACCAGCAGCAGCAGCGCGCCGGTCGCTGCTCCCGCGCGCGCGGCCTTCAGCTGACCGCTCCGGCGGTCTCCGGTACCACGCGCGCCGGCGCGCGCCCCGCGAGCACGTCGCGCACCTCGGCGGTCGTGAGGTCGCGCCACAGCCGTCCGCGCTCCGCGATGGACACGGTGGACCGCTCCTCGCTGACCACGAGCACCAGCGCGTCCGTCTCGTCGGTCAGGCCGAGCGCGGCGCGATGGCGCGTCCCGAGCGCGCGGTCGGCGAGGGACTTCTGCGTGAGCGGCAGGATGACGCCGGCGGCGACGATCAGGTCGCCGCGGATCACGACCGCTCCGTCGTGCAGCGGCGAGTACGGCGTGAAGATCGTCGCGAGGAGGTCGGCCGACACCTTGGCCTCCATGGGCGATCCCGATTCCAGGTACGCGTCCAGCGGCACTTCCCGCTCGATGGCGACGATGGCGCCGATCCCCGAGCGGCTGAGCCGCTCCACCGCCTCCACGATCTCCTCGGCCACCTCGCGCTGCTCCATCTGGTGAAACAGCCGGGCAAACCGCGCCTGTCCGAGGTGCGCGAGCGCCGCGCGGATCTCGGGTGCGAAGACCACGAGCAGGGCGATGGCGCCGTACTGGAAGACGAAGCCGATCAGGTAGGTGATGAGATCGAGCCGCAGCGCCCACGCGACGGCGAGCACGGCCAGCAGCACGCCGAGCCCCGTGAGGATCTGCAGCGTGCGCGTGCCGTGGAAGAGTCGCAGCACCCGGTAGAGCACGTACGCGACCACCGCGATCTCCAGCGCATCGCGCCACCCGGGATGCAGGAGCTGCAGCTGCCGCAGCTCGTTCATGCGGGCTGCGGCGTCATGCTGGCGGCGCGGCGGATCGCCGCGACGACGTCGAGGGCGTGGCGCGTGGCGGCCACGTCGTGCACACGGACCACGGAAGCGCCGCGGTCGTATGCCGCCACGGCGGCGCCGACGCTCCCATGCACGCGCGCGTCGGCTTCGGGGACCCCGGTGATGCTTCCGATGAAGCGCTTGCGCGACGCGCCCACGACCACTGGATGTCCCCACGACGTCATCCGCTCCAGCATGCCGAGCATGCGGAGCGAATCGGCCGGCCGCTTGGAGAACCCGATGCCGGGATCCACGGCAATCGAGGCGGGCGCGATGCCCGCCGCCTTCGCCACGGCCAGCTGCGTCCCGAGCTCGTGCTGCACCACGTCCATCACGTCGCCGTGGTACTCGGCATGTGCATACGTCCCCATGTCGGCGACACCGCCCCGCGAGTGCATGAGCACCACGCCCGCGCCGGAGTCGGAGACCACGCGCGCCATGCGCGGATCCAGGCGCAGCGCCGAGACGTCGTTGACGATGGCCGCCCCGGCATCGAGCGCCGCGCGCGCCACGTCGCTCTTCACCGTATCCACCGAGAGCGTCACGCCCGGGAGCGCGGCGCGCACCGCGACGAGCACGGGTAGAAGGCGCTCGATCTCTTCGGCCGCCGTGACCGGCTGGGCCCCATGCGGCCGCGTGGATTCGGCGCCGAGGTCCAGGATGTCGGCCCCGTCGTCCACGAGCGCGCGGCAGTGGCGCACCGCGGCGTCCACCGACAGGTATCGCCCGCCGTCGCTGAAGCTGTCCGGCGTCACGTTGACGATGCCCATCACGATCGGCCGATCGAGCGTGAGCTCGCGGCCACGAACGAGCCAGGTGAGGGGAACGGACATCCGAGCAACTTAACGCGGACGGTCCGCCTCGCGTGAGAGGCGCGACGCATCCTATACCACCACGAAACAGGCCGGGCTCCGGGGATGATCCCCGGAGCCCGGCCTGTTCGCCAGCCCGCACGCTGCTGCCGTACCGCGCCGATCAGGCCGGCGAGGGCTCCGGCCCGCCGAGGAGGGGCGGATTCCGCCGCGGCTGCGGTGCGGGGGTCGCGACCGGGATCGCCGCCGGCACCGGCGGAATCCCGCTGGTCCGTGGCGGCAGGGCCTCGCCGCGCGCGATGGTCTTGATGTCTTCCGCGGTGAGCGTCTCGCGCTCGAGCAGCGCCGCGGCCAGCGTGTGCAGCAGGTCGATGTTGTCGCGCAGCACCGCCTTCGCGCTGTCGTACGCGGTCGTGATCACCTTCTTCACCTCGGCGTCCACGAGCTGCGCCGTCTGCTCGCTGACCTCGCGGCGGCTCTGGATGTCGCGGCCGAGAAACACTTCCTGCTCGTTGTCGCCCACGAGGATCGGCCCGATCGCGTCGGACAGGCCCCACTGCGTCACCATGCGGCGCGCCAGGCTGGTCGCCTTCTGGATGTCGCTGGATGCGCCCGTGGTCACGCGGTCGTAGCCGAACACCAGCTCCTCGGCCGTGCGTCCGCCGTACGTCATCACCAGGTTGGCGAGCAGCTGCTGCCGGGTGATGCTGACGCGGTCGTCTTCGGGCAGCGTGAACGCGAGCCCCAGCGCGCGCCCGCGCGGCACGATCGTGACCTTGTGGAGCGGATCGTTGCCGATGACCTTCATCGCGCACAGCGCATGGCCCGCCTCGTGGTACGCGGTGAGCCGGCGCTCCTCGTCCTTCATGACCATGCTCTTGCGCTCCGCGCCGAGCATGACCTTGTCCTTGGCATCCTCGAGATCCATCATGTAGAGCTTGTCGTGCTCGCGTCGCACGGCGAGCAGCGCAGCCTCGTTCACGAGGTTCGCGAGGTCGGCGCCCGCCATGCCCGGCGTGCCACGGGCGAGCGTGGTGATGTTGACGTCCTCACCGACCGGCTTGTTCCGCAGGTGCACCTTGAGGATGCCCTCGCGGCCGCGGAGGTCCGGGGCGTCGACCACGATCTGGCGGTCGAAGCGGCCCGGGCGCAGCAGCGCGGGATCCAGCACGTCGGGACGGTTCGTCGCGGCGATCAGGATGACGCCCTCGTTGCTCTCGAAGCCGTCCATCTCCACGAGCAGCTGGTTGAGCGTCTGCTCGCGCTCGTCGTGCCCGCCGCCAAGGCCGGCGCCGCGGTGGCGGCCGACCGCGTCGATCTCGTCGATGAAGATGATGCACGGCGCCTGCGCCTTGCCCTGCTCGAACAGGTCGCGCACGCGGCTCGCGCCGACGCCCACGAACATCTCCACGAAGTCGGAGCCCGACATCGAGAAGAACGGACGCCCCGCCTCCCCGGCGACGGCGCGCGCGAGCAGCGTCTTGCCCGTGCCCGGCGGCCCGACCAGCAGGCAGCCCTTCGGCAGGCGGCCGCCGAGCTTCGTGTACTTCTGCGGATCCTTCAGGAACTCGATGATCTCCTGGAGCTCCTGCTTCGCCTCGTCCGCGCCCGCGACGTCGGCGAAGGTCACCTTGGGGGTGTCGCCGCTCAGCAGCTTCGCCTTGGACTTGCCGAACGAGAACGCCTTGTTGCCTCCCGCCTGCATCTGGCGGAACAGGAACAGGTAGAACCCGATGAGCAGGAGCCACGGGAGGAAGTTGATGATGTACGACAGGGGGCTCGGCTTCACGTCCTGCGACGTGATCTGGACGCCCTTGTCCATCAGCAGCTGCACTTCCGTCGGCGAATCCTTCGCCGCGAGCTGCACGGTGAAGCGCTTCGCCGTCTTGCCCTGCACGTTCTGCGGTTCCTTGAACGAGCCGACGATGTTCTTGCCGCCGGTCACGGTCACTTCGCTGATGTTGCCGCTCTGCAGCTGCCGGCGGTACTCGTCGAAGCGGATCTCGGGCGCGGACTCGGCGCTCGCGCCGCCAACCTTGAGCAGGATGACGGGAATGAGAAGGATAAGGATCCAGAACGACAGCGTCTTGGACAGACGCCCCCAGTTGGGACCCTTGCTGTTGTTCTTGTCTTTGTTCGGATTGGGGACTGGCATCTACAGCAGGCTCGCAATGTATGGAATGTGCCGAAAGCTCTCGGCGTGATCCAGACCGTAACCGACGAGGAATTCGTGCGGCGCGTCGTAGCCGATGAACTTCGTGTCGTGCTTCAGCTCATCCGCGATGTGCTTGTGCAGGAGCGCGCAGATCTCGAGAGAACGCGGATTCCGTGCCGAAAGCAGATCCATCAGCCGGTTGAGCGTCCGCCCGGTGTCCACGATGTCCTCGACGAGCAGGATGTGCTTGCCCTCCAGCTTCGTCTCGGGGTCATACACCAGCCGGACGTTTCCGCTCGACACGGTGCCCTCGCCGTACGACGACGCGACGAGGAAGTCCACATGCAGGGGGCGGTTGATCTCCCGCACCAGGTCGCTCAGGAAGATGAAGCTCCCCTTGAGCAGCCCCAGCACGAGCAGGTCGCCGTCCGGATAGGCAGCCGTGATCTCGGCGCCGAGCTCCCTCACGCGGCGTGCGATCTCGGGAGCATCATAGACGATACGCTTCAGGGTCCGGCCTTCCAGCCGCGGATCAGGGAGCGATACGTTCACAGACATAGGCTAGTGCCGGTCCGCCGGACCGATCGGTTGCCGCGTCACTGCGGCGCACTCCAGGAATCCAGACCACCTCTTCCCCACGGACGACCACGGGCCAGCCGGCCCGGTCCGCACCGCGCACACCGGCCTCTGAGAGATAACGCGCGACACGCCGCCGCGGTTGCCCGCCAGCCGGCGCGAGCCGGTCTCCCGCCGTCCAGCCTCGCACCCCGAGCGCCGCAGCACCGGCGAACGACGCCGCCCACGGATCATGCGGCGGTCGTGCATCGCCGGAGTGGAGGGGCCGAAAGCGAAACCGCCCCCACTCCACCGTGCCCCTCTCGGGCAGGGTGGCCGGAGCGGCAGAGATTCGCGCATCGCGGCGCAGGTGATACGCGGCCGGACGCGCCTCCAGGCACCATCCGCCCGAGAGCGGAATGATGCCGCGCACGGGCCTGTTCATTATAAACGTGGCAAGGCGGTGGGTTCCCCGCCGGTCGAGCGCCAGGCCGACGCGCCCTGCCAGGGCCCCCCACAGCACTGCGAGCGAATCCCGATCATAGCCGTACAGTTCCTCCGAGGCAACGCTCAGCCCTCCCCCGGGGAGCGCCTCGGCCCGGACGGCCTCGTCCGCGACGCGCTCCATCTCCGCCCGCCACCGCGCCGCGCGGCGTCCGATGTCGAGCAGGCGATCGTCGATGCCGGCATCCGCGAGCCGAAGCGCCGGCAGCAGGTCGTGCCGCACGCGGTTCCGCAGGTGCGCGGCGGAACCGTTGCTCGGGTCCTCCACCCACTCGGCGCCCGTAGCGACGGCGAACGTCTCCACCACGCTGCGGCGCAGGCGGAGAAAGGGGCGCACGATCGGCGACGCAGCCTCCAGCCCGGCCAGCCCGCGTGCCCCACTTCCCCGAAGCACGCGCATCAGCACGGTCTCCACCTGGTCGTCCGCGGTGTGCGCCGTCACGACGCGTGCGCCGAGGGCGGTCGCGGCGTCGTGCAGGAAGGCATGACGCGCCCGACGCCATTCGGCCTCCCACCCATCCGGGGCGCGGCGTGCGGGCGTGTCCGCTCGGCCGAGCACCACCGGCAGCCC
>JAQBPZ010000060.1 GCA_028287225.1 Gemmatimonadota bacterium | reverse complement strand
AGCGGCGCCCGCCTGCTCTCCGCGCGCTCGGACGACCAGGGGCGGAGCTGGAGCACCGTGGCGCCGGTGGACACGCTCGATCGCGCGGTGAGCGGCTGCGCGCGCGCGCCCGCGTCGGTGGCCGCGGATTCCACCAGCGGCTACGTGCACGTGGCCTACGGGCTCGACGCGCCGGAGGGCCCGGGACTGTTCTTCTCGCACTCCATGGACGGGGGGCGCAGCTTTCACTCCCCGGTGCCGATCTTCTATGGCGAGCGCCTGGGCCGCACGAGCGTGGCCGCCGACGGCGACCTGGTCGCCGTCGCGTTCGAGGACCCGAACAGCCGGTCGCCACGGGTCGGGCTCGCCCTCTCGCGCACCATGGGCCACATTTTCGAGCATCGCCTGCTGCCCGTCTCCGATGACAACGGGGCGGCGAGCCATCCCATGACGGCCGTGCAGGGCTCGCGCATCGCGATTGCCTGGGAGCAGCGTGCGTCCGCCGGGCCCTCCACCGCGGCACCCGCGCTCGTCGTCCGCACGGGCGTCGTGCATTGATTCCCTCGGCACGCCCCGGAATGCGCGTACTCTTCGCTGACGACGACAGTATTGCCCGCGCCCTGCTCGCCGCGGTGCTCGCCGACCTGGGCCACGACGCCGTGGGCGTGGAGGACGGCGAGGCGGCGTGGGCGGCCTACGACCGCGATCCGGTGCCGCTCGTCATCCTCGACATCAACATGCCGTACCTGGACGGGCTCGACGTCTGCCGTCGGATCCGCGCCCACGCCCGGGGCCGGGAGACCTTCGTGCTGGTCGTCACCGCGCGCGATGGACGCGAGGACCTCACCGCCGTGCTCCACGCCGGCGCCGACGACTACGTGACCAAGCCCAGTTCGCCGGAGAACCTGCGCGCGCGGCTCGAGATCGCGGGGGTGCGCGTTCACCAGAACGAGCGGCAGCGCGCCGCCGAGTCGGCGCTCGCGCGCTCGCGCTGGCTGGCCGGCATCGGCGAGACGACCATCGCGCTCGAGCACGAGATCAACAACCCGCTCTCGGCCCTGCTCGGGCACACCGAGCTGCTGCTGATGGAGGAGGTCGAGCCGGGGCGGCGCGATCAGCTCCTCATCATCCAGCAGCAGGCGGCGCGTATCGCCGACGTGGTGCGCCGCCTGGCCCGGCTGAAGAACCCGCAGACGGTGGAATACCTCGCCGGCGCGCAGATGATCGACCTGTCGGGCGAGGGGGCGGGCCGGTGAAGCGGTAGGACGGTAGGACCGAATGACGGTTTCTCGGTTTCCGGTTTGTCGGTTCACGGCGGGCCCGGGACGCAGGGGGCTGACCGGGGCTGGCCGGAAACTGAAAAACCGGAAACCGACAAACGATTTTCGGACACGCCACCACACTATCTGCCCGTCCTACGGTCCTACCGTCCAACCGTCCTACTCTCCCCCCCCATGGATCACTTCTTCGGCGCGCACACGGTCGACAACGGCGGCATCCACATGGCCGCGCGCCGTGCCGGCAATGCCGAGATGCGGGCGCTCCAGATCTTCTCGGCCATCCCGAAGTTCTACAACGACAAGACCAGCGTGCGGCCGGAGCGCGTCGAGCGGTTCCGCGAGGCGCTGGCGGGGACGAAGATCGCGCCCGAGCGGGTCGTGGTGCACGCGGCGTACGTGCTCAACGTGGCCACGCCGGATGCGGTGAAATGGGAGCGGGCGCGCAACGGGCTGGCGAAGGAGCTGGAGCGCTCCACCGCGCTGGGCGCGGGGGCCGTGTGCTTCCATCCCGGCGCGGCCACGGACGGCGACCGCGAGGCGGCGGCGGAGCGGATCGCCTCGGCCATCGTGCACGCGATCGAGACCGTTGCGGGCGACACGCGCGTGCTCGTGGAGAACACCGCGGGGGCGGGCAGCACCATGGCGCGCACCGCCGAGGAGGTGGGCGCGATCCTCCGGCACGTGCCGCGGCGGCACCGGGTGCGCACCGGCTACGGGCTGGACACCTGTCACCTGTATGCCAGCGGGTACGACCTGGCCGCGTCGCCGGAGGAGGTGGCGCGCGTGCTCGACCGGTTCGAGGAGGAGACCGGGGAGGTGCCGGGCTTCTTCCACCTGAACGACAGCGAGGGGGCGCTCGCGTCGAACCGCGACCGGCACATGCTGCTGGGCGACGGGACGATCGGCGCGGCGCCGTTCGGGTGGCTGCTCGCGGACCGCCGGACGCGGGGCATCCCGCTGATCCTGGAGACGCCGCAGCTGGACTACGAGATCGGCGACGACGACGACACGCCGGACCCGTACGACCTGCAGATGATGGCGATGCTGGAGCAGCTGGCGAAGTGACCGGGATCCTGGGCACCGGCCCCTCCTTCCATGATTAGCTAATTAGCTTAGCATCTAATCGTGGACTCCGCCTTCCGCGCCCTCGCCGACCCCACCCGCCGCGACATCCTGCGTCTCCTGCGACAGGGACCGCTGTCGTCCGGGGAGATCGCGCGGCACTTCGACGCCGCGTGGCCGACCGTGTCGCGCCACCTCGCCGTGCTGCGCGACGCCAACCTCGTGCTCTCCACGCGCGTCGGCCAGCAGATCGTCTACGAGCTCGACACCACCGTCTTCCAGGAGGTCGTCGAACATCTGTACTCCTGGCTCGCACCCGGGGAACCCGATGCCTGACGTCGTGAAGCGATGGTACGTGCCGGGGCTCGCCCTCGCCGGCGTGGTGCTCTCGCTCGCCGTGTATCCCCGCCTGCCCGCCAGCGTCGTCACCCACTGGGATGCGAGCGGCGTCCCGAACGGCTGGATGCCGCGCGCGGTCGCGGCCTTCCTGCTGCCGGGCGTGCTCCTCGCCGTCGGCGCCCTGATGCGCGCCCTGCCCGTGATCGATCCGCGGCGCGAGAGCTACGCGAAGTTCGCGGCCTCGTACGAGTTCACCATCGCGTCGGTGCTCGTCTTCCTCCTCCTCCTGCACGCCGTCATCCTCGCCGCGGCCCTCGGCTACGACGTGCCGGTGGCGCGGGTGGCGCCCGTGCTCACCGGCATGCTGTTCGTGGCCATGGGCAACCAGCTCCCACGCGCGCGGCCCAACTTCTGGTACGGCGTACGCACCCCGTGGACGCTCTCGAGCGACCGGGTGTGGGCGCGAACGCACCGCGTCGCCGGGTTCGCGATGACGGGCGCGGGGCTCGTCATGATCGTCGCCGGCGCACTGCTGCCCCCCATGGCCGGCGTGATGCTCGTCGTCGTCGCGGCGCTCGCCTCGGCCCTCGGTCCGGCGGTGTACTCGTACTTCGCCTGGAAGCAGGAGCAGGCCTCGTGATGCGTGGACGCTGCGCGTGTCGCTGCTCCCAGCGCCCGCGCGACGCGTGACCCATGCGCCGAACGTGCGTCATGCGTGTGCAATGCGGGGGGCAACGCCGCGTCGGCAGTGGCATCTCAGAGGGAAAATTCGCGCGCGCTCGGGGGAGATTCACCGAATTCCCTATTGCGCGCCCTATGAGGGATGGTATCTTGCGCCCCGTCGTACAGCGTTTCTCTCATAGCGAGAACCTGTTCACCAACTCAGGAGACGAGCATGGCCGCGAAGAAGTCGACCGCGAAGAAGGGCGCCGCGAAGAAGTCTGGCGCAGCGAAGAAGTCCACCGCGAAGAAGGGCGCGGCGAAGAAGACCGGCGCCAAGAAGTCGGCGACGAAGTCCGCTGCGAAGAAGTCCCCGGCCAAGAAGGCGGCCAAGCGCACGCCGAACGCGGCCTTCATGAAGGCGATGACGCCCAGCGCGCAGCTCGGCATGGTCGTCGGCACCACGCCGATCCCGCGCACCGAAGTCACCAAGAAGCTCTGGGCCTACATCAAGCGGAAGGGCCTGCAGGATGCCAAGAACCGCCGCAACATCAACGCGGACGACAACCTGAAGCCGGTGTTCGGTGGCAAGGCGCAGGTCTCCATGTTCGAGATGACGAAGCTCGTCAACAAGCACCTCAAGTAGCACCGAGGCGCAGTGAAGGGGCCGTGCCGCGCTGCGGTACGGCCCCTTCGCGTTTCGTCCCGCCACCCGGCGCGTCCTGCGTCGCCGGCCGCCGTGAACCTTGCCCGGACGCACCGCGTAGGGAGACATTCCAGCAGCCCGTTCCTCCCTCCTCCCAGCCGGACATGCCCCCGAACGTCGTCTCCAATGCCCGCGGCAAGCGCGGTTCCCCGAAGCAGCGCGCCGGCGGCGGCGCCTCGCCCCTGCGCGGCCTCTGGGAGCTCCTCAAGTCGATCGCCGGCGCGCTGCTGATCTACCTCGTGGTCAACACGCTGCTGATCGCCGCCTACCGCATCCCGTCGGGCTCCATGATCCCCACGCTGCTCGTGGGCGACTGGCTCTTCGTCAACAAGCTGGTCTACGGTCCGCACATCCCGTTCACCACCACCTCGCTGCCCGGCTACGCCGACCCGAAGCGCGGCGAGGTGATCGTCTTCGAGTCGCCCTACCAGGCGGACAACGCGCCGGACTACACCCCCACGCTCGTGAAGCGCATGGTCGGCATGCCCGGCGACACCCTCTACATGCGCAAGGGGCTGCTCTACGTGAACGGCATCGCGCAGCGGCAGGGCTTCGGGGTTCCCAACCCGGCGGCGATGGCTGGCGCCGACGCCCCCGACCCGGCCTTCGACTGGCAGCACAAGTTCGAGCTGACGCAGAGCCGCTTCGGCCGCCCCCCCGCGCAGCCGTCGCACGACAACTGGGGCCCGCTGCGCATCCCGACCAACCACTACATGATGCTCGGCGACAACCGCTACGAGTCGAAGGACAGCCGCTACTGGGGCCTCGTGCCGCGCGAGAACGTCCGAGGGCGCCCGATCTTCGTGTACTACTCCTACCGCGCCGACGACAGCGACCGCCCGCTGCCCTTCCTCACCGACATCCGGTGGGGACGCATCGGCACGCGGATCCACTGATCGACGCACCCGCCGCCGCGCGCATGCTGCCCGACGTCGCCCCAGGGAGCCTGACCTCGCGGCTCATCGCGGGCTCGCAGCTCGCGTGCGTCGTCCTGTTCGGCGTGCTCCTCGCGAGCCCGTGGGATGCCACCTCCGCGCCGCTCGGCGCCGCGCTGATCCTCGCCTGCACCCTGTTCGCGGCGGCGGCCCTCGCGATCGCGCAGCCCTCGCGCGGCACGGTGCGCGTGGTGTTCGGCGCCTTTGCCCTGCTCGCGGCGGGGCTCGCCGTGGGCGAGCTGTGGATCCTCGTGGTGCCCCGCAGCAATCTCCTGCTCGGGCTCCAGGCGTCCTCCAGCCTCGAGCTGGCGATCGCGATCGCCGCGCTCAATGCGCTGCTCGCCCTCTACGGGAACTTCTCCCTGACGGTGCAGCGTCGCGCCGCCGCCGCGCTCCAGGCGCGCATCTCCGCGGAGCAGGAGGTGAGCGCGACGCTGGAGCAGCGCGTCGTGGAGCGCACCGTGGAGCTGGACGACGCTCAGCGCGTGCTGCACCGCATGTGGTGGCTCGGCCAGCAGATCACGCTCGAGCTCAACCCGCGCCACGTGCTCGACCGCTTCCTCGAGGCCGCGGGTGACATCGCCCAGGCCGACGGCGCGGCCCTCGGGCTGGTAAACCACGACGGCGTCATCGAGATCGCGGCGGCGAGCGGCTCGCTCGCCGGCCTGTCGGGCGAGCACCTCCCCATGGCCGGCTCCGCGATGGGCCGCGTGATCCGGTCCGGGGGGCGCTGGAGCACGCATGACGTGCAGGCGCACCGCCACCAGGTGCACGCGTCCTGGTTCGCGCAGGAGCAGTCCATGCGCGGCATGGCCATCGTCCCCGTGCAGCGGCGCGGCGAGCGCATCGGCGCCGTGACGCTCGCGCTGGCCGAGGCGCGCGAGTTCTCCACGCTGGAGCTCGAGCGGGTGGAGGCGATGGCGGACCTCCTGTCCGTGGCGCTCGCGAATGCGGAGCTGTTCGAGACGATGCGGCAGGCCGAGTGGCGCTTCCGCACGCTGTTCCGCGCCGCGCCCGACGCCGTGCTCACCGTGCTCCAGGCCACGGGGCGCATCCGCGAGGCCAACGACGCCGTGCAGGCGGTGTTCGGGCTGGAGCCGCACCAGGTGGTGGGACGCACCCTGCTCGAGCTGGTGCAGCCCGACGACCGGCCCGCGCTCGAGGACGCGCTCGCGCGCGCCTTCGCCGGCGCGCCCTCGCGGGTGGAGGTGCACGTGAGCGTGGCGGGCGCCGGCACGCGCGTCGTCGCCCTCGCGGGGAGCCGCCTGCCCGAGGCAGACCCGCCGAGCGCGCTGCTGGTGGGTCGCGACATGACGGCGGAGCGCGAGATGCGCGTGCGGCTCACGGAGGCGGACCGGCTCGCCGCGGTCGGCGAGCTGGTGGCCGGCGTGGCGCACGAGGTCAACAATCCGCTGAGCAGCATCAGCGCCTTCGCCCAGCTCCTCCTGCGCGATGGCGCGCTCACCACCGAGCAGCGCGAGTCCATCGAGGTGATCCGCGCCGAGACGCTGCGGGCGAGCCAGGTGGTGAAGGACCTGCTCGCGTTCGCGCGGCGCAGCGAGCCGCAGCAGGCCCCACTCGACGTCAGCGTCATCGTGGCGCGCACGCTGCGCATCCGGCAGTACCAGTTCGCCGAGTCGCGTGTCCGCGTGGAGGCGAGCCTCGCGCCCGACCTGCCCTCGGTGATCGGCGATCCGCGACAGGTTCAGCAGGTGTGCCTCAATCTGCTCACCAATGCGGTGCAGGCGATGGCGTCGTCGGGGGGCGGCACGCTCGGCGTGCGGACCTTCCTCGACGGGGCGGACGTGGTGCTCGAGGTGTCCGACACCGGGCCGGGCATCGCGCCCGCGGCGCGCGCGCACATCTTCGAGCCCTTCTTCACCACCAAGAAGGAGGGGGAGGGCACGGGGCTCGGCCTGAGCGTGAGCTACGGGATCATCACGACTCACGGCGGGCGCATCACCGTGGCCGAGACCGGCCCGGAGGGCACGACGTTCCGGGTGACGCTTCCGGCCGACGGGATGCCGGCCGCGAACGAGGAGGCGGGCAAGGAGGCCTCGCCGTTCGCCCTGCGCTCGCCGCTGGCCGGCATCCGGCTGCTCTTCGTGGACGACGAGCCCGCGCTGCGCAGCGGGATGGAGGCGTTCGGCCAGCTGCGCGGCTTCACCGTGCTCGCGGCGGAGGACGGCCTGGCGGCGCTCCACCTCACGCGCACCGTGGGGCTGGACGCCGTCGTCTGCGACCTGCGCATGCCGCGCATGGACGGCTACGCGTTTCACGAGCAGCTGCGGCTGGAGCGGCCCGGCCTGGCGGCGCGCACCATCTTCATCACGGGCGATCTGGTGATGGGCACGGCCCGCGGCAGCGTCTCGCGGCAGCCGGTGCTCACCAAGCCGTTCGCCTTCGACCGTATCGAGGAGGCGCTGATCGCCGTGATGCGCGGCTCGCCGTACGTCGCGAAGTAGCGCGGCACCCGTCTCATCGCGCGCCCGGGTCGTCACGCGCACGCAGCAGACCCGCTTGCCGGCCCGGACGCGCGGTGACACCTTGGAGCACGATGCCCACGTTCTTTCCGCGACAGACGATCGACTGGCGGGCCATGGAGGAGCCGGCGGCGTTCCGCCGCCTCTCGATGTCGCTGGTGGAGATGGCCCTCCTCACCGGCGTGGTGCTGCGGCTGCTGCGCGCCGTGACCTTCACGATGGGGCGCTCGAGCACGCTCGTGTTCATCGCGTCGATCGTGGTGGCCGTCGTCATCCTGGTCGGGATGACGACCGCGCACCTCGCGAACTTCTCGCTCCAGCGGTGGCTCTGGCGGGCGCCGATCTTCTCGCTGGTCGTGACGGCCGGCGCCATGGCCACCAGCCTGCTCCTGATCGCGGCGCGGCGGGAGCCCGAGGGCACGGCGCGCGCCGACTTCCACGACTGGCCGAGCATGGCGCTGCGCTTCCTGCTCTACAGTGAGCTGGTGGTGTGCGTGTGGGCCGCCGTGCTCGCCGGGGTGATCCTGCTCATCCGCCGCTCGGGGATCCGCACGCCGGCCGAGGCCGAGCCCGAGGCGTGAGACGGATCAGGGATCAGTCAGGGATCAGGGATTAGGAATCAGGAGCTGACCGGGACGCCATTCGGACCGGGCTGGCTTGGGCGCCCCGGACGGCAGTCACCCCGCAGGAGGGAGCGCAGCGACCGCGTGTCGGGGCATGCTTTCCCGTGACTGGGGCCGGCCATGAGCACGGGACAGTATGCCCCGACACTCGCTGCGCTCGTGCGGGGTGACAGCGGCGGTCTGGGTGGCGTCCCGGTCAGTTCCCAATCCCTGATCCCTGATCCCTGACTGATTCCTGATCCCGTCCGGAACCTCTCCGCGCCCCGACCGATATATTCCTGACATGATTCGCAACGACAAGGAACTGATCGTGGTCGGGGACCGCGTCCTCGTGCAGGTCGAGGAGGGGCAGGAGCGCACCAAGGTGGGGCTCTACCTGCCGTCGACGGCACTGGACAGCCAGGCGGTGCAGGGCGGGACCATCGTCGCCACGGGGCCGGGCCATCCCATGCCGAGCCTCGATGCCGCGGCCGGCGACGAGCCGTGGAAGGAGCCGACGCGCGAGACGCGCTTCGTGCCCATGCAGGCGCGCCGCGGCGACTATGCGCTGTTCTTTCGCAAGGCGGCCGTGGAGATCACCTTCGAATCCGAGCGCTATCTCGTGGTCCCGCAGGCGGCGATCCTCGCCCTCGTGCGGGAGTAGGCGTCGCGACACAGCACAGCACACCAGACCAGAGGCCGACCGATGTACGATGAACGTTTCGTCACCCCGATGCGCCAGGAGCTCACCCGCCTCGGCATCGACGAGCTGCGCACCGCCCAGGACGTGGATGCGCGCCTCAAGGACGCGAAGGGCACGACCCTCGTGGTCGTGAACTCGGTGTGCGGCTGCGCGGCGCGCAATGCGCGGCCCGCCGTGGCGAGCGCGCTCCAGCACCGCGTGAAGCCCGACCAGCTCACCACCGTGTTCGCCGGCCAGGATACGGAAGCCGCCGCGCGCGCGCGCAGCTACTTCACCGGCTACGCCCCGAGCTCCCCGCAGATCGGGCTCCTCAAGGACGGCAAGCTCGTCTTCATGCTGGAGCGCTACCAGATCGAGGGCCGCACGGCCGACCAGATCGCGAACGACCTCGTTGGCGCCTTCGACCAGTACTGCCAGTAAAGGCCGGGCGGCGCCCGCCTCCGGCGCGACGCCTTGGCGGGCGGGCGGCTACGCCGCCCTTGGCGGCACGGCTGAGGGGTTTCCGCCAAGCGAGCAGCGCGAGCGCCCGTCCAGCGGAAGACCGAGCGCAGCGACGGTCACGCGCCCGGTTTCGTCCCGGCATGGGCTCTGCATTCGTCCGCAGGCCCTCACACGTCGGAGACAGACATGGAAAGCAACTCGAACGACACCTTTGGTTCGCAGAACACTGGCAGCGGGACCACCGGCGGCAGCTATGGCGCGAGCACGGGCTCGCAGGCCGGTTCGCAGGGCGGTTCGCAGGGTACGGGCTCGTCCGGCGGAAGCAGCAACGGCGGCAGCACGGGCGGCGCGGGCGGGTTCTCGCGCGAGAACGCCACGGAGCAGGCCGGTGAGCTGGCCGATCGCGCCAAGTCGGCCGCGAGCTCGGCCGGCGACAAGCTCGCCGACGTCGGCAGCACCGTCCGCGATCGCGCGGGCAACCTGAAGACCACCATCGCCGACGCCCTGGAGTCGGGCGCCGAGCGGCTCCGCCAGCAGGGCGCGGGCGGTGGGCAGATCGCCGGCTCCGCGGCCACGGGCGGCAGCGCCGGCATGCTGGCCGATACCCCGCAGCTCGGCGCGGCGGCCAACCAGCTCGCCGGCGGCCTCCAGGCGTCGGCCGACTGGCTGCGCGACGCCGACATCGATGGCCTCAAGTCGGGCATCGAGCGGCAGGTCAAGGAGCACCCGGGCCGCACGCTGGCCGTCGCCGTCGGCCTCGGCTACCTGCTCGGCAAGGCGCTGCGCAAGTAAGGGAGGCGCGCATGGCGGCCGACACCACGGACAGCCGGCGCGGCGTCGGGGCCCTCCTCCGCGAGCTCGCGGAGGGGAGCTCCGAGCTCGTGCGCGGCGAGATTCGGCTCGCTCGACTGGAGCTCGGCGCCGCGGCGGGTGCCGCCGGACGAGGAACGGCCTTCACGGCAGTCGGCGGCGTCCTGCTGCTGCTCGGCACGCTGGCGTTCTTCACCGGAATCGTACTGCTCATCGGCGATCAGTGGCTGCCCCGAGACCTCTACTGGCTCGCAGCGCTCCTGTTCGCGCTCATCACGGGCGGCGTCGCCGCCTGGCTCGCAATGCGAGGGCGCCAACTGCTCTCGCCGGCTGCGCTCGCCCCAACGGAAACGGTGGCGACGCTCAAGGAGGACAAGGAATGGCTGAAACAACGGCTGACGTCCGGCGCGACATCGAACTGACGCGCAACCGGATCTCGGATACCCTGTCCGAGCTGGAGAACAAGATGAACGTCGCACAGCTGGTGAAGGAGAACCCGTGGCCGGCGCTCGCCCTGGCCCTCGGCGCCGGCGTCCTCCTCAGCGGCTCCAGCGCCGACGTGAAGTCGGCGGCGGTCACCGTGGCGGCAACGAAGGGCGCCAGCAGCCGCCTCGGCTCGGTGCTCGACGAGCTCGTCTCCCAGGTGGTGAGCAGCTTCCACGGAGTCGTGGAACAGCGCATCGAGGGGCTGGCCAACGACGTCAAGCGCGCCATCGGCGCACCCACCGACGGACGCGGCACCGGCTCGGGGTTCGCCAGCTCGATGGGCGGCGCAGCCTCGGGATCGTCCAGCATGGGCGGCTCGACGGGCGGCTCGGACGGCGCCACGAGCATCCCGCGCGCCGACTGACCGGCACCACGGCATCACGGCAGCACGGCAGCACGGCAAAGGGGCCGGCGAGATTCTCGCCGGCCCCTTCGCCTATTCCGCACCGGCGCAGCCGCTATCGATCGCGCACCGAATCGCCGGCCGACGGCCGGGCGACGGGGCTGCCCTGACGCGGCTCGGCAGACGAAGCCGCGTCGCTGCCCTCCACGGTGTGCCGCACGACCTCCGCGTCCGCCGGCCGCGCCGCCCGCTCGGACTCCGTGCGCCGCCGGATGCCGATCTGGCCGCACGGCACCCGCCGCGCCGTACCGCCTCCGTCGCCGGCCAGCTCCACCACGTCCTCGCAGGGGATGAGGTCGACGTCGATGACGATGTAGCGATCGGGGCGGATCTGCACGGACTCGATCGGGACGCGTGCCGCGCCGATCACGTTGCCGCGCACTCCCGCGGCGCCCACGCCGACATGGACGTCGACGGCCGCGACCTCGAGGAGGTCGGTGTCCACGAGCAGGTCGCCCACGACCCCGATCTCGCGCCCGTTGCTGCCACGCACGGGCCAGCCGCGGATGTCGGGATAGCCGTCGTCCACCTCGTAGTCCTCGAGCCGGCTCAGCCGGTGGCCGGCGTCGGTATCCCGCTCGGCACCCTCGGCGTCGCGCGCGCCGGTGTCGTCGCCCCTGGTCTCGTCATCGCGCTGGTCGCGCGCGCGGCCACTCGTCTCGTCAGCCATCGAATCCTCCTCGGGGAATGCTCGCCGCGCGCTCAGGGCCGTGCGGACGATGGGGGGCGCGGCACCGGCCTGTTCGTGGGGGCGCCGCCGATCGGCGTGCTCACGTCGGTCGACGTCACCGCCGGCCCGGGATGAGGCGCCGGAGCGGGCATCGCGGG
>JAQBPZ010000058.1 GCA_028287225.1 Gemmatimonadota bacterium | reverse complement strand
CGGAGCGTCCGGGCGCATGGCGTGAAAGAAGAAATCGCGGATCTGCTCGAGCAGGCGCTCGTCCGGCAGATTGGCGATGGACTTGAAGTGGGTGCGCTGGTGGTACCAGTTGCCGTGCGTGATGAAGAGGGCGCTCAGCATGCGGGCGGCGACGAGGGGCTCCATGCGCCGGAAGATTCCCGCGTCCATGCAGCGCTCGATCAGGCCACACACGAGCCGCTGCGAGCGCTCGATGACCTCGGTGGCGTAGAAGGCCGCGAGGTCCGGGAAGCTGTGCAGCTCGGAGTTCACGAGGCGGTGCATGGCCGGAAACACGGGGGAGCGGAGCCACGCCCAGTAGCCGTCCATCCATCGCAGGAGTGCCCGGCTCGGGTCGGGCTCGGAGTCCAGGACGGCCTCGCCACGCTCGATGAAGGCGATGACCGTGCTGCGGACGACCTCGCGGAAGAGCTCTTCCTTGTTGGGGAAGTACAGGTAGATGGTCCCCTTGGAGAGTCCGGCGCGCTTGGCGATGTCGTCGAGTCGGGCGGCAGCGAGGCCACGCTCCGCGAACACCGCGAAGGCGGCGTCGAGGATCTGCCGGGGCCGTTCCTCGGGGAGGCGGCGCCAGCGCGGCTCTGCGGTGGACTCGGACACGGGATCATTCCTGAGGCTGGTAACCGGCCGGTCAGTCATGACCAGCCGTCGAACGGTGACACCCTTCCCGAGAGCTCCAGCGCTGCACCGTAAATGACTGGTCGGTAATTTACGCGATCCGGCTCGGCGTGCAAGCCCTGTGCGTGGATCAGGCCACCGCCGCCGACAGCCACCGGGTGGCCGCATCCACGTCCCCCTGCACCAGTCCATGCGACGCGGCCTGCCACGCGAGCTCCACCTCCGCACCGCCCTCCGACAGGAGTGCCGCGAGTCGCTCCGCCCCCGCTGTCGGGATCAAGGGATCCATCCGCCCCTGGCTCAGCAGCACCCCGCGCCCCACGAGCGACGGCACGACCGCCGGCTCGAACGGCACCATCGCCCGGATCAGCACCCCGCCGGCCAGAACCGACGGTCGCGTGAGCAGCAGGCTGGCCGCGATGTTGGCCCCGTTCGAGAAGCCCAACGCATGCAGACGGTCCAGCGCGAACCCATACCGCGTTCCCGCAGCCTCGACGAAGTCCGCCAGCGCCTCCGTCCGCCGTGCCAGATCGTCAAGGTCGAACACCCCCTCGGCCAGGCGACGAAAGAAGCGCGGCGCGCCCTGCTCCAGCACGTTGCCACGAACGCTCAGGAGCGCGGTGCCCGGCGCCACCAGACGAGCCAGCGGCACGAGGTCGTGCTCATCGCCGCCCGTGCCGTGAAGCAGCAGCAGCGTCGGGCCGCCCGGCGTCGCACCGGGCTCCCATCGATGAACGTGCAGGTCCAGGGCGGTCATGGCCGTGCCCTCAGCGGAACTCGACGAGCGACTCCGCCGGCAGGCGGTGCGGACGGAATCCCTCCTCGGCCGCGTACCCGATCGACACCAGCGCGGGAATGCGGACATGTGCGGGCAGGCCGAGCACGGCCTTCACCTTCTCGGACTCGAAGCCGAGCATCGGCGACGTGGCGTAGCCCAGCGTTTCCGCGAGGAGGAGGAGATAGCCCAGCGCGATGTTCGACTGCGCGTTCCCCCATGCCTCGCGCTGGTCGTCAGACTGGCCGGCGAAGGTGGCGCGGAAGCTCGCGACGCCCGCGTCGCGCTTGTCCTGCGGCATGTCCGGATGCATGGACTCGGGCATGCGATCCAGGGCGCTGGCCATGTCGCTGTACATGACGATGGTCGCTGGGGCGCGCACGATCTGCTGCTGGCCGTACGCGGCGGCCGACAGCTCGGCACGGAGCGTATCGTCCTGGACCACGACGAAGCGCCACGGCTGCGCGTTGAATGCGCTCGGCGCACGTCCGGCGAGGCGCAGGAGCTCGCGCAGGTCGGCCTCGGGGATCGGTGCTGGCTCGTACTGGCGCACCGACCGGCGCGACTCGGCCGCCTGCGCCGCGGTCGGCTGCGTCATGGTGTTCCCGTCGTCGATATTGGTACGCATTCTGTATTCTCCGTATGATGATATTGCGATGTCGAATTACATGACCGCATCGTTCGCCCGCTGACCGCTACCGACGCCTTCGGGACGATCAACCCGCGACAGCCCGTCCGAGTTTCAGGCACAGCCTGCCGAGCTCTGCCTGCTCCTCGCTGGAGAGTGTGGCCATGAGCGCGGTGACTCGGGCGGCATGGGCCGGGAAGGCCCGCTCGATCAGCTCCCGTCCCTTCTCGGTGAGGTGCACCACCTGCACCCGCCGGTCGTCCGCATCGCGAACCCGGCGCACCAACCCATCGCGCTCGAGGTTGTCGACGACGGTGGTGACGTTGCTCCCGCTCTTCAGGATCTTCTGGCAGATCTGCCCCTGCGCCAGGGGGCCGAGATGGTGCAGCGCCTCGAGCACGCCCAGCTGGCTCTCGGTGAGCCCGAAGTCGCGCTGGAGCGGGGGCAGCAGCTCCGCGAGCGTTGAATTGGTGCCGCGCACGAGCTTGATGAAGGCGTCGAGCGCGCGGACCTCGTCCGCGCTCCCCTGATGATGCGTCGGCATGTCCCTCCGGCGTCGCATTGAATCGATCTATTATGTTTCTATGTCGAAATATATCAGCTCAAAGTATATCCGTCAAGCGCCACGGCCCCTGCGCCGCCTGGTGGCGGGGGCATATAATGAGTCATGACGGCGACGAACGACGAGAATCCCGGACCCGGACGGGTCCGCATCGACAAGTGGCTGTGGGCCGCACGGTTCTTCAAGACCCGGTCGCTCGCCGCCGACGCCATCGGCGGCGGCACGGGGGAGGTCAACGGCGACCGGGTGAAGCCGGCCAGGCTGATCGGCGCCGGCGACGAGGTGCGCGTCCGCCTCGGCCCCTACGAGCACGTCGTGACGGTGCGGGCGCTGTCCGAGCGGCGCGGTCCGGCCACCGTGGCCGCAACGCTGTACGAGGAGACCGCGGCCAGCATCGCCGCGCGGGCGAAGCTGGCGGAGCAGCTTCGCATGGCGCCCGCGGCGTTCGTGTACGAGGAAAAGGGGCGGCCCACGAAGCGCGACCGGCGCGAGATCGAGCGCTTCCGCGACGAGCAGCGAAAGCCGTAGCGCCGCGCGCGCGGCTCAGTGCCCGGCGAATCCCGACGCGAGCTTCGTGAGCGTGTCGGCGTCGATCGTGTGGCCCCCCGGAAAGCGCAGCAGGTCGAATGCGACGCCGGCCGTGGAGAGCCGTTCGGCTTCCGCCGCGACGGAGGCCGGGGGCACCATGTCGTCCGCGTCGCCCACCACGAGCGTGATCGGCGCGCCATGCAGGCGGGCGGACCATGCGGCGAGATCGAGCTCGGGGGGGATTCCGCCCGCCCAGAGCACAAGCTGGTCGGCGCGATGCTCGCTCGTGGCCAGCCAGCGGCTCACGGTGGCGGTTCCCTGCGAGAACCCGAGCACCACGATGCGCGGGGCGCCGCCGGCCAGCGGATGGCGCACCTCGGTGACGACCTGCTCCAGGTAGCTCACGTAGTCCCCGATCTCGGCATCGCGCGCTTCGCGCGTCATCCACGTGGCGCCGATGCGCGGCGCGGGATCGTTCCGGCGCATCGGGATGGGGTCGAGGTAGAAGCGCGAGAGCGCCTCGGGCGCCACGATGAGGCGCGTGCCATCATCGAGGGGGGCGAACTGGCGCAGGAAGCGACCGGCCAGCTGCCCGTAGCCATGGCACACGATCCACAGCTCACGCGGAAAGCCGTGCGTGGGGCCGAGCGTGTAGTACCGCGCGGTGCGCGGCACGACGATCTCGTGCGGCGTGATGGCGGGCGGTGCGGGCACCGGACGATCGGCGTCGGTCATGTGCAGGCGATGGATGGCGCACTGGTCACGCGGGCCGTTGCGTCACGCACGCAACGGCCCGCATCTCTCCTCATGCGACGAGCCTAGGGACGCGTGCGCGCCGCGCCGGCCGTGGGCACCGCGGCGTGGGCCGCGGCGAAGAGTGCCGACTGCGAGCGCGATCCGGAGATCAGCTGGATCGCGCGCATCAGCTGGTGATCCTCGGGCAGCGCGCGCCGCTTGGCACCGGCGTCGCCGAGCACGAGGCGCGCCACGCGGCGGTCCAGCTCACGGTCGAGCACGCGGGTAGCCGTCGGCTCGTACTTCGCGTCGATGGTCACGCCGGCGGCGGAGAGCCGGCGGCGCATCTCGGTGCGCCACGCCGGCGTGATCGTGAAGCTCGGCGACGCCGACGACTTGAGCTCGAACGCATACTGGTTGAGCGTCGTCACGAACTCCTGCGCCTTCGGCGCCAGCGAGCGCAGGAACTCCTGCTCCGCGGTCGCGAGCGTGTCGTCGGGCACGATGACGTCCGGCGTGATGCCGCCGCCGCCGTAGACGGTGCGGCCGCCGTCGGAGCTGAACGCGGGGCGCGACTTCTTGGTGGCCTCGGTCTCGAGCGAGTCGGGCTTGGCTTCCACCAGGCGGCCATCGGGCATCAGGGTGCGCTCGCGGTGGATGCTGCGTCCGCTGGGCGTGTACCACTTGCCCGTGGTGATCTTGAGGGCGTAGCCGCCCTCGAGCGGGAAGAGGCTCTGCACGAGGCCCTTGCCGAAGCTGGTGGTGCCGAGCACCAGGGCGCGATCGTGGTCCTGCAGCGCGCCCGCGACGATCTCGCTCGCCGACGCCGTGCCGCCGTCCGTGAGGACGACGAGGGGCGGCTGGGCCTTCAGCTGATCGGCGGACGCTCGCGCGATCTCGTCCGCGGTGTTGCGCGCGCGGACGTTCACGATGGACTGCCCCTCCCTGAGGAAGAGCGAGCTGACGGCGAGGGCCTGCTCCACGATGCCGCCGCCGTTGTCGCGCAGGTCGAGCACGAGGCCTCGCGCACCTTCGGCGACGAGCTTGGCGGCGGCCGCCTGCACTTCGTCCGCCGTGTTCTCGTTGAACGTCTGCAGCGGGATGTAGCCGATCTTGTCGGACAGCATCGTCGCGAAGGGGACGGCCGGCACGTGGATGGTGGCGCGCTTGAACGCGAGCTTCACCGGCACCGTGACGCCGGGCCGCGCGAAGGTGACGTTCACCGTGGTGCCGACGACACCGCGCAGCGCGTCGGACACACGGTCGATCTTCACGTCGGTCGCGGTGAGCGAGTCGACGCGCATGATCCGGTCGCCTTCCATGACGCCGCCTTCCTCGGCCGGCGTGTGCGGGAACACGCTGCGCACGACGACGCTGGTGCCTGCGCCGACCTTCTGCTCCTCGAGCAGCATGCCGACCCCGCCGTACCGGCCGCCCGTCGCGCGATTGAACTCCTCGCTCTGCTTCGGTGCCAGCAGCTCGCTGTAGGGGTCGTTCAGCTCGCGGACCAGACCATGCGACGCCTTGGCGAAGATGTCGGAGCCGCCGAGCGAGTCCACGTAGCGGGTGGCCACGATGGAGAGGACCTGGTCGAAGAGCCGCTCGGTGGGGCGCGCAGGGCGCTGCTGAAGCAGGAAGCCCCCGGCGACCATCGGCAGCAGGAACAGGGACGCGACGGCCGCGGTGCGTGGACGAAGCATTCGAACGACCTCTTGGAATAGGCGTCGAGCGCGCGAAGTCGCGCGTGCGACAGGAAATCTAGGGGGAGCGGGCGCCGGGCGCCCATACTGTTAGATGTCCGCGGGGCGGAAAAAGTTGCCTCGTGCCGCGTCGGGGGGGGGGAACTACGACGAAGGCCACGACCCCGGGGATGCCGGGTCGTGGCCTTTCGTGCAATACCGCGACCGGCCACTCGTGGAGTGGCGGGCCAGCCGTGCTGCTCAGTTCTTGTGGCGGAAGGTGATCCGTCCACGGGTGAGGTCGTAGGGAGAGACCTCGATCGTCACTCGGTCGCCGGCGAGCACGCGAATGCGGAAGCGGCGCATGTTGCCGCCGAGCGTCGCAAGCACGTTGTGGCCATTGGTCAACTGCACCCGAAAGGTGGCATTCGGGAGCACTTCGGTGACCGAGCCTTCAAGTTGAATCGCGTCTTCTTTCGCCATCCGTTACGTAGCGGAGCCCGAAGGCCTAGCGCGACCGCTCGGTGCGGCTGCGGCGACGTGCGGCGGCGGCCTTGAGCTGACGAGCTTCGCTCGGCTTGACGTAGTAGCGCTTCTTCCGGAGGTCCTTCAGGATGCCGGCCTTCGCGATCTTGCGCTTGAACGCCTTGAGCGCCCAATCGAGCCGATCGCTTTCCTCGAGATGAATCTCGACCATCAGTACGCCCTTCCTCGGTGGTGTCCGCCGGGCCCGCACGGAATGATGCTGCACTGGTAACGACTGGCAATAGAGCAGGCCGCCCGGCGTGCGATGCGGCCGCACGCCGGGAGGCTCAGCCCCGAATATTAGCCCCGCCGGCCGACGGTGTCAATCGAATTCGCCGGCCGCGCGTGCTGGTTACGGAACCTTCTTCTTCTGGACGTCCACGTTGTTGCCGATCACGCCGCCCAGGATGCCACCAGCGGCGCCGCCGATGATCGCGCCCTTCACGCCGCCGTGACCCACCACGCCGCCCAGCACCGCGCCCGCCGCCGCGCCGATGGCCGCGTCGCGCTTGGTGTTCTTGTGCGTCTCGATGCGCGGCTCAACGGCCACGGTCGTCTTGCTGCTGCCCGACGAGGTGCTGGAGTTGCCCGATGCGCCGCTGCGGGTGGTCGTCGAGCGGTGCGTCGTGGTCGTCGTCGTGTGACGCACGGGAGCCTTGGCCACGGGGGCCGGCGCGGCGGCTGCGACCGGCGCGGGTGCGGCGACCGGCGCCGCGTTCAGCCGCTCGGCAGCCGTGATGGAATCGAGGCGCGGCTGGTTGCCCGCCTGGGCCGCCAGGCCGAGGTCGTTGTTCAGCGCCGGATCCGCCGGCTTGTCCTTGCTGCAGGCCGACGCGAGCACGAGCGCGGGCGCGATGATGAGCGTTCTGACGGTCAAGCGCATGATTCCCCTCCAAGATTTTGGGTGTCGGTCGAGTGACCGACGTCACGAAGAACAGCAGAGCCCGTGCCGTATGCCCGTGCGGGAGATACACCGGAGGCGGTAGAACGGCCCTGAGCGGTGCTCCCGCGCACACGCGTATTGCCCCGATGAGCTCGTCTCTCCTGCGCCAGACAGACGCGCCAGACCGGTGATCATCACGGATGCCAAGGCCGAGCCCGGTAGCGTTTCTAGCGAGCCCATGAGTCGTCCATTACTCGGACGGCCCGCCCGGGCCCGCTCAGATCACTCTTCACGCAGGTGCTCCAGATGAGCTTCATGAAGAAGCGTTCGCGCCCCGCCGCCGTCGCACCGCCCACGGGCTTCTCGCTCGTCGACTCGGCCACCACGATCACCGGCGACCTGGAATCGGCTGCCTCCCTCCGGATCGACGGCCGGGTGGACGGCAGCGTGCGGCGCGCGGACGTCGTGGTGCTCGGCGCGGGCGCCACGATGACGGGCGACATCCACGCACGCGAGGTCGTGATCGGCGGGACGCTGAACGGAACGGTGCACGCCAGCGAGCGCGTGGAGCTCCAGGCGACCGCCATCGTGACCGGCGACCTGGTCACGCAGAGCGTGCTGGTGCAGGAGGGCGGCGTGGTGAACGGCCGCGTGCTCATGCGTCCGCCCGAGTCCCCGGTTCCCGCGTCCGGCGCCCGCGCGGCGGCCGGCGTGTCCAGCCACGATTCCCACGCCTCGCCCGCGGCCACGCCCGCGCGGCGCTAGCGCATGACATCGGCCCGGAGGACGCCGCGCTACGTCGGAGTCATCAGCTCCGAGCCGATGGGCCCGCAGCTCATGGGCCCCCACCCGGCGGCGCCGCTCGCCGAGAGCGCGCTTCCGGCGCCCGTGCCCAGCGCGGCGCCCTCGCGCCGGAGCAGCTCGGGCATCCTGCCGCTGCACCGGGATCAGGCCAACCGATATACGCCCGCGTCCGACCGTGCCGGCATCCCGGCGGCCCGGCCAGCGGCGCCGCTCGCCATCGCGCCGGCGAGCGAGCAGGCGCGGAGCCGGCCACGCCCCGTGGTCCCGGTGGAGCGGCGCCCGTGGCGCGTCCTCATCGTGTCGGCGGCGCCGGCGGTGCTGCCGCGCAGCTTCGAGGTGGCCCGCTGGCAGGCGCGATCGGCGATCGTCGTCCTCGCGCTGACGGCCACGCTGGCAATGGGCTTCGTGGCCTCCGTGGTCGTGGCGATCCGCGCGCCCGAGCTGTTCGGCGAGCGCTCGGAGGTCCGGGCACTGCGCTCCGAGCTCGCATCCACGCGCGACTCCCTCGCGCTGGCGCGGGCGTCGATCGCCGAGTCGGTGGCCGAGGAGAGCGGGGATGCGGACAGCACGCCGGCGC
>JAQBPZ010000055.1 GCA_028287225.1 Gemmatimonadota bacterium | reverse complement strand
CTTGAGACCGCGCTTGTCCACCGCCTCGCCCACGATCATCTCCGCCTGGATGTCGTCGCTGGCGGCGATGCGGAAGACGAAGTTGTCCGGGTTGTCCTTGAAGAGCTCGTTCACCGGCGCCCCGGCGGAGACGTTGATGATGAGCGGGATCTTCGCCTGCATCGGGTACTTGTAGCTCGCGAGGGCGACGCCGGTGTTGATGGGGCCGAGCACCGCCACGACCTTCTCGTTGCTGACGAGATCCTGCATGACCTGCGCGCCGCGCTCCGGGGTCGCCTGGTCGTCACGCTCCACGAGCTGGATCTTCCGGCCGAGCACGCCGCCCTTCGCATTGATCTCGTCCACCGCCAGGCGCACGCCATCGCGCATCGACGCGCCCATGGGCGACGAGCCGCCGGTGAACGGGCCGTAGACCCCCACCTTGATCGCGTTGCCGCCCGATCCGCCACCCGACGTGTCCTTGGAGCCCGAGCATGCCACGGCGCCGAGCGCCGCAGCCGCGAGCGCGACGGCCCGCATTGCCTGCCGAATCACGTGATGCATCGGTCTGTCTCCTCGCATTTCATTGGGATGTACGTCGCCGGCCGCGGGCCGTGTGCCTCGCGGCCCGGGCGGGCGGTCAATAGTAGAAGCCCTGCACCTGGAAGGTGAACCCGTTCTGGGTATAGGCCGGCGGCTCCACGCCCGCCACGATGAGCCGGTTGAGCGTGCCCCGCGTGTAGGCGCCCTTGAAGTTCAGGTTGTGGCCGGCAAGGTAGTACGTGCCGCCCACCTGGAACCGGTGCTCGTCGAGGTTCGCGGCGTTGTTGTTGAACGCGTCGTCCACGTTGCGCGTCTCGAACTTCACGAACGGCGTGAGCTTGTAGTCGTTGAAGTGATAGCCCGCCTCCACCTCGAAGGTGTTCTGCTTCGGCAGGCCCGCCACCGTGGCGGTGGCGGGGAAGAAGGTGTCGCCGTTGTAGTGGATGAAGTTGGCCTGCGCGGTCATGCCGTTGGTCCCGAACGGGTACGAGAGGAACGCGTCGGCGGCGAACGCCCGGTACCGGCTCTGCGCGTCGCCACCGATGCCGAGGGCGAGGATCTTCCGCCGGCCGAAGTAGGTGCCGGCGTACGAGTACGTGGGCGCCTCGGCCTCGAGCAGCTGGGCCTGCAGGCGGCCCGCCACGCGGAAGGAGTTGGACGAGGTGACCACCGTGCCCGTGGTCTGGCGCGCTCCGGAGAACACCCCCGCGCGGTATTCGAGCCGGTTCTCGAACAGGTAGCCCTTCGCCTGGATGCCCACGTCGCGGCCGACGCTCGTGTTGGTGAGCGAGGCGCCGCCCTGGAGGAACGAGTACGAGCTGTAGTCGATCGGCAGGAGGCTCGCGGCGCTCTCCAGGCAGTTGCGGCAGAGGGGGATGAGCTGCAGGCCGAGGTCGAGGAGGAACGCGTTCGACGTGCCCGGCTTGACCTCCACGTACGCGTCCTGCATGAAGACCGGGTTCTGGAGGTTCTTCGGGAGGCCGGCGGTGGTGCGGCCGAGGTTGGGCGAGTCCGTCTCCAGGAAGAAGGTCATGTGCGACCCGACCTGCCCGCCGACGAGGATGCGCAGGCGACGCAGGAAGAGGCTCTGCGCGTAGCTCGAATCCTGCCGCACGTTCTGGTTGAAGTCCGCCTGCATCTGCGCGAGGAACCCGAGGCGCACGTTGATCGAGTCATTGACCTTGATGATTGCCTGCGCCGACACTGCCGCCGGCATCAGGGTGGCCACCGCGGCACCTGCCGCCAGACGCATCCGGAACGAGAGTGACATAGCAGCTCCTCGAATGTGTGAACGAACATGCGACGCAGCGTGAACGAGCGGCGGAACACGAACGACGAACACGAACGATGATGCGAGCGGCGGACACGAACGGCGGAGGACGTGCGGCAGCGGTGGTGGGGCGCCGGTGCTGGTGCGTACCATTCACGCATATCCGCGACGGCGCAAGGGGCCGCCGCGCCGCTGCGGCAGCGACTCGGACCGCACGCTATCATTGGCCATCGTGCAAACGGGAGGATCCGTGCAATTATTTCCTGCGCGTCAGCTCGCTGGCGACCTCTGGTGTCTCGACCTGGATTTCCAGGGACGCCCGGGTGTCGTCGCCGCCTATCTCATCACCGGCCCGGACGGGCACACCCTGCTGGAGACCGGCCCGGGCTCCACGCTCGAGGCTCTCGAGCGCGGCGTGGCCGCGGCGGGTGCGCGCATGGAGGAGATCACGCAGCTCGTCGTCACCCATATCCATCTCGACCATGCCGGCGCGGCAGGGTCGCTGCTCCGGCGACTGCCCGAGGCGCGCCTGTTCGTGCACCCGCTGGGCGCCCCGCACATGATCGATCCCTCCAGGCTGCTCGCGAGCGCGACGCGGATCTACGCGGAGCGGATGCAGACGCTCTGGGGCGCGTTCGAGCCCTGCCCCGCCGAGCGCGTCACGACGCTGGACGACGGGGCGCAGCTCGCGTGCGGCGCGCGCACCCTCGTGGCGCTGCACACCCCGGGCCACGCGTCGCACCACATCGCGTTTCACCACGCGGACGAGGGAACGGTGTTCGTCGGGGACGTGGGGGGCGTGCGGCTGTCCGACGCGTCGTACGTGCGCCCCCCGACCCCGCCCCCCGACATCGACATCGAGGCCTGGCATCGGAGCATCGCGGCGATCCGCGCCCTGGCGCCGCGCACCCTGGACCTCACGCACTTCGGCCGATTCCACGACCCGGAGCGCCATCTGGACGAGCTGACGCTGCGCCTGGACGCGTGGGTGAAGTGGACGGCGGAGCGGCTCGCGCGCGGCGACACGCCGGCCGCGATGACGACGGCGCTGCGCACCGCGAGCGAGGTGGAGATCCAGGACGACGGCCACGCCGACGAGGCCGACGCGTACGAGCTCGCGACGCCGTCGGGCATGACGGTCGACGGCCTCGTCCGCTACCTCACGCGTCGCCCGAAGTCCGCCACGCCGATCTGAGTGGCGCCCCGCGCACTGCGAACTGCTTCAACGCAGAGGGCGCTGAGGGAACTGCGAGGGCACAGAGGAAGGCCGCTCAGGCATCCCCCTCTGTGCCCTCTGTGCCCTCTGTGCCCTCTCTTCAGTGGTGAAACGCCGTCGCAAGAGCGTCTTACCACAGAGGACACGGAGGACACAGAGGAAGTGGTGGAGGCGCGCCGGAGCAGTCCTCTGCGCCCTCGCTGTTCCCCTCTGCGCCCCCTGCGTTGAGGCCGTTGACGGTGCGGCCCTACCTGTCACCGAGACCGGCGCGGAGCTGCGCCCACGCCTCGCGTGCATCCTCCACCGATCCCTCGTCCTCGATCGTGGTGATGTCCCCGGGATCGCGCCCGAGCGTCACGGCCTTCAGCACTCGGCGCATGATCTTGCCGCTGCGCGTCTTCGGCAGCATGTCCACGAAGTTCAGGTCGCGCACCACGGCGATGGCCCCGAGCTCGCTGCGCACGATCGCGAGCAGCTCGGCGCGCAGCGTCGCCGACGGCACCTGGCCCGCGCGCAGGACGACGAAGGCGGCGATCGTCTCGCCCCGGACCTCGTCGGGCCGTCCGGTCACCCCCGCCTCCGCCACGGCCGGATGCTGGAGGAAGGCGCTCTCCACCTCCACCGTGCCGATGCGGTGCGACGCGATGTTGATCACCTCGTCGGCCCGCCCCGCGAACCACACGTAGCCGTCGGCGTCCATCGACACCGAGTCGCCGGTGAAGTACGAGCCCGGGATGCGCGTCCAGTAGTCCTCGGCGTAGCGCTCGGGCTCGCCCCAGAGCGAGGCGGTGAGACTGGGGAATGGACGGCGGATCACCAGGATGCCCTTCTCCCCGCGCGGCACCGGCACGTCGTCCATCGTGACGACCTCCAGCTCCACGCCCGGCAGCGGGATGCCCCCCGAGCCGGGCTTGATGGGGATCAGGCCGAGGCCGAACGGGTTGCCCACGGTTGGGCCTCCGGTCTCCGTCTGCCACCAGTGATCGATGACCGGGATGCGGTCGCCGAGGGCGCGCTTCTGCAGCCACTCCCAGGCGGGGGCGTTGAGCACCTCGCCGGCGCACACCACGCGCGTGAGCGACGACTTGTCGTACGGCGCCGCCGCGGCCTCCCCGGTGCGCATCAGCAGGCGCACCGCCGTGGGCGAGGTGAAGAGCCCGGTGACCCGGAACTCCTCCACGATCTGCCAGACCTGCGCGGGCGACGGGTGATCCAGCGCGCCCTCGTATGCGATGGTCGTGCAGCCGAGGATGAGCGGCGCGTACACGAGGTAGCTGTGGCCGACCGCCCAGCCGATGTCCGCGGTGGTGAACCAGACGTCGTCGCGGGTCATGCCGAAGCACCAGCGCGCCGCGTGGATCATCCCCACCTGGTAGCCGCCGTGGGTGTGCACCACGAGCTTGGGCCTCGCGGTGGTGCCGGAGGTCGCGAGGATGTACGCCGGCTCGTTGGCTTCCATGCGCTCGCACCGCCGGTCGCCCTCCGCACCCGCGGCCAGCCACACGCGCCAGTCCTCGTCGCGGCCGCCGGTCATCGGCGCGGGGATGTCCGTGCGCTGGAGCACGACGACCTGCTCCACCGTGTCCCCGCCCAGCAGCAGCGCGGCGTCGACGATCTCCTTGAGGCGGATCGGCTTGCCCTTCCGGAAGCTGGCGTCGCAGGTGAGCACGAGCCGCGAGCCGCTCGCGCGGATGCGGTCGGCGAGCGCGGCGGCACCGAACCCGGCGAACACCGCGCAGTGGATGGCGCCCACCCGCGCGCACGCGAGCATCGCCATGACGCCTTCGGGCGAGTTGGGCAGGTAGATGGTGACGCGGTCGCCGCGGCCGACGCCCGAGGTGCGCAGCGCGCCGGCGATGCGCTCGACATGGTGGAGCAGCTGCGCGTACGTGAGGACCAGGCGCTCGCCGCGCTCGTTGACGTACACCAGCGCGGCATGGCCGCCGCGGCCGTCGCGCACGTGGCGGTCCAGCGCGTTGAAGCAGAGGTTCGTCTCGCCCCCCTCGAACCAGCGGAACGAGACCCCCTCCTGGCGGAAGACGCGATGCCAGGGTCGGAACCATTCCACGTCCGACGCCGCGCGCGCCCAGTAGGCATCCGGATCCTCGCGCGCCTCGCGCTGCGTCTCGCGCGCCATCGGATGAACGAGGTCCATCGGCTCCTCCTGGTCGGACGGTCTGTCGGTCGGGGGGTGACGGGATCAGTCGTGGCAAGACTCAGGCTGGATCGCCGTCCTGCCTGCGCGGAACGAATCCGAAGGGAACGCGGAAGGACCTGCACGTGCCGTGTGACAGCGGGTGCAGGTCCTTCACTGCGCTCGGGACGACCGAGCGACCGCTACCGCGCGGGCGTCACACCGGCAGCGCCCCTTCCTGCGCCAGCGTGTCCGACTCGATGTTCACGTTGTTCGTCTCCTTCACGAACAGCAGGCCGATCACGAGTGTGATGATCGAGACGATCACCGGATACCAGAGGCCCGAGTAGATGTTGCCCTTGGCCGCCACGATGGCGAAGGCGATCGGGGGGAGGAATCCGCCGAACCAGCCGTTGCCGATGTGATAGGGCAGCGACATGGACGTGTAGCGGATGCGGGTCGGGAACATCTCCACGAGCATCGCGGCGATCGGCGCATACACCAGCGTCACGTAGATCACGAGGATCCAGAGCAGGAACAGCACCATCGGCTTGTTCATCGCCGCCTTGTCCGCCGCCTTCGGGTACCGTGCCGCGTCGAGCGAGCCGGCGAGCGCCTTGTCGAACGCCGCGCCCTGCGCCTTGGCATCCGGGCCGGCCGCGTCGTAGGACGGGATGACGGTGGCGCCCACCCGGATCTGCGTGCCGCTGCCCGCGGGGGCGTCTTCGTTGTTGTACGGCACGCCCCGCTTGACGAGCGCGGCCTTCGCGACGTCGCACGGCGAGGTGAACTTCGACTTCCCGACCGGATCGAACTGCACCGAGCACGACGCCTTGTCCGCCGCAACGACCACCGGAGCCGACGTCTCCGCCGCCTCCAGCGCCGGGTTGGCGTAGTGCGTGAGGGCGCGGAAGATCGGGAAGTAGGTCAGCGCGGAGAGCGCGAGGCCGGCCATGATGATGGGCTTGCGGCCGATGCGGTCCGAGAGGGAGCCGAACACCAGGAAGAACGGCGTGCCGAGGAGCAGTGCGCCGGCGAGCAGCAGGTTGGCCGTCTGCGCGTCCACCTTCAGCGTCTGCGTCAGGAAGAACAGGGTGTAGAACTGGCCCGTGTACCAGACCACGGCCTGTCCGGCGGTGAGCCCGAACAGCGCGAGGAGCACGATCTTGAGGTTCGGCCACCTGGCGAACGACTCCGTGAGCGGTGCCTTGGAGGACTTGCCCTCGGCCTTCATCTGCTGGAAGATCGGCGACTCGTTCAGCCTGAGCCGGATCCACACGGAGACGGCGAGCAGCAGCAGCGACACCATGAACGGGATGCGCCAGCCCCACGCCTCGAACTTCTCGGTGCCCAGGACGGTGCGGCAGCCGAGGATCACGAGCAGCGACAGGAACAGGCCGAGCGTCGCCGTCGTCTGGATCCACGACGTGTACGCGCCGCGCTTGCCCGCCGGCGCGTGCTCCGCCACGTACGTGGCCGCGCCGCCGTACTCGCCGCCGAGCGCGAGGCCCTGCAGCAGGCGCAGCGAGATCAGGATCACCGGCGCCGCGAGGCCGATCTTCGCGTAGCCGGGCAGGATGCCGACGATGAACGTCGACAGGCCCATGATGAGGATCGTGACCAGGAAGGTGTACTTGCGGCCTACCAGGTCACCGATGCGCCCGAAGAACACCGCGCCGAACGGCCGCACCGCAAAGCCGGCCGAGAACGCGAGCAGGGCGAAGATGAACTGGATGCTCGGGCTCGTGGCGGAGAAGAACTGCTTGCCGATGATCGCCGCCAGCGACCCGTACAGATAGAAGTCGTACCACTCGAACACGGTACCGAGTGACGAGGCGAAGATGACGAGGCGCGTCTCCTTCGCGGTCAGGATCCGGGGCGAGTACGAGGCGCCCGCCGCTGCTGCCATCGTGGACATTGTCCCTCCGAGGGTGTGGGCCCGCGGGGCCCGGTCGGTATTCGGGAGCATGGACGAGTCGGCCGTGGACCGACACACCGGGAATACGGCGACACCGCCTAGCCTACGCGCGGCACGCGATTCGTCAATACCACGCCCCGCACGGGTTGCCTCCGGGGCTGCAGCCGAACAGGATTCAGCAAGCGACCAATTCCCCTCTGGAGCGCCTCGACCATGTCAGACAGCCAGGACCTAGACGTACTGCTCCAGGAGCACCGCCAGTTCGAGCCCCCCGAGTCCTTTCGCGCCACCGCGAACGTCTCCGACGGTGCCCTCTACGACTCGGCGCGCGCCGACTACGAGGGCTACTGGGCCGACCGCGCGCGCGAGCTGGAGTGGGTGACGCCCTTCACCACGGTCCTGAGCTGGAAGCCGCCGCACGCCGAGTGGTTCACCGGCGGCACGCTCAACGCCTCGGTGAACTGCCTGGACCGCCATGTCCGCGGCGCGCGGCGCAACAAGGCGGCGCTGGTGTTCGAGGGCGAGCCCGGCGACCGCCGCACCCTCACGTACTGGGACCTGTACGTGGCGGTCAACCAGTTCGCGAACGTCCTGAAGTCCCTCGGCGTGAAGCGTGGGGACCGGGTGGCCATCTACCTGCCCCTCATCCCCGAGGCGGCCATCGCGATGCTCGCGTGTGCACGCATCGGCGCCATCCACTCGGTGGTGTTCGGCGGCTTCTCCCCGGAGTCGCTGCGCGACCGCATCAACGATTCGCAGTGCAAGGTCCTCGTCACCGCGGACGGCGGCTACCGGCGCGGCTCCATCGTGCCGCTCAAGCGCAACGCCGACAAGGCGCTCGAGGAGACGCCCTCCATCACGAACGTGGTGGTCGTGCGCCGCCGGCCGGGCGCGGTGAGCGAGGAGGCCTTCGCCGAGATGAAGGAGGGGCGCGACCTCTGGTATCACCGGCTCATGCGCGGCGCGAAGCAGTGGTGCGAGCCCGAGGCCATGGAATCCGAGGACCCGCTCTTCATCCTCTACACGTCGGGCACCACCGGCAAGCCGAAGGGCATCGTGCACACGACGGCCGGCTACCTGGTGGGCGCGCAGTCGTCCACCCACCAGGTGTTCGACCTCAGGGAGGACGACGTCTATTGGTGCACCGCCGATGTCGGTTGGATCACCGGCCACACCTACCTGGTGTACGGTCCCCTCGCGAACGGCGCGACGTGCCTGATGTACGAGGGCGCGCCGGACTGGCCGGAGAAGGACCGCTTCTGGGAGCTGTGCGAGCGGTACGGCGTGTCCATCCTCTATACGGCGCCCACCGCGATCCGCGCGTTCATGAAGTGGGGCGACCAGTGGCCGGCGAAGCACGACCTGTCGCGGCTCCGCCTGCTCGGGTCGGTCGGCGAGCCGATCAACCCGGAAGCGTGGATGTGGTATCGCGAGCACATCGGCGGCAACCGCTGCCCCGTCGTCGACACCTGGTGGCAGACGGAGACCGGCGCCATCGTGATCTCCCCCCTGCCCGGCATCACCAGCACGACGCCGGGCAGCGCCACCGTTCCCCTGCCGGGCTACAGCTGCGCCCTCCTGGACTCGAGCGCGAAGGAGATTCCCGTGGGCGGCGGGCTGCTCGCGCTGACGCGCCCCTGGCCGTCCATGCTGCGCACCATCTGGGGCGACGACGCGCGCTACGTGGAGACCTACTTCTCCAGGTGGCCCGGCCGCCCGGACCTCTACTTTCCCGGCGACGGCGCCAAGCGCGACGAGAACGGCAACTTCTGGATCCTCGGCCGCGTCGACGACGTGCTCAACGTGGCCGGCCACCGCATCGGCACGATGGAGGTGGAGAGCGCCCTGGTGGAGCACCCCGCCGTGGCGGAGGCCGCGGTGGTGGGCAAAACGCACGAGCTCAAGGGGCAGGCGATCGCCGCCTTCGTCACCCTGCGCGAGGGGTTCAAGCAGTCCTCGTCCCTGCGCGACGAGCTGCGCAACTTCGTGGGCGAGAAGATCGGGGCCATCGCCAAGCCCGACGACATCCTGTTCAGCGCCGACCTGCCCAAGACCCGCTCCGGAAAGATCATGCGTCGCCTCCTCCGCGACATCGCCGAAGGCCGCGCCCTCGGCGACACCACGACGCTGGCGGACCCCAACGTGGTCAGCTCGCTGAAGGACATGTACGAGGCCAACGAAAGCTGAGATCTGTGCCCGTTCGCGACCGTTCCACTTGAACGGCGGTTTGCGGTTTGCGGTTGGCGGTGAGCGGTCTGGCCTCGGGACGCTTCTACCGCCAACCGCTTACCGCCAACCGCTCACGCCCTTCAGGGTTGGTACGCTCCCTGCTCTACCCGCTCCCAGTCCCTAACCCGCGACAACGCCATGTGGTCCTTCTTCAAGCGCCTGTTCCCCGAGAACCTCTTCTCCCGCAAGATCGATCCGGGGGCGGAGCGCCGGCTGCGCCTGGCCCAGGCACGCGCTGAAGAGTCCATCATCCGCTCGCACGTGGACAACGCGCTGATGTTCGTGGACACGCTGGCCGAGGACATGACCTTCGACCGCGCGATCGACTCGTACGTGCGCCAGATGTCCATCCCCGAGCCGCTCGCGAGCACGGTGGCGACGCGGACGCTGGTGATCCTGGGCCAGGACCTGGTGCCGTACCGCCGCCGCGCTCGGGAAGAAGGCACGCCGGTGGCCGACGACTCGCGCCCCCCGCTCCGCCTTGGCGAGGCCGCCGAGGCGAGGCAGCGCGGCAAGCGCGCGTAGCCGCTCCATCATCGCTGGCTTTGGGTTGGCCGCGTCGTGGTTGGCTCTGGGAGGCCGGTGCGGGCGGGTTCGACTCCCGTGATTGCAAGGGGCACCGGCACTTGGGACGGGGTTCAACTCCCCGGCGGTCACTTTCCACCTGCCCTGACTGTTTGACAGCTTCAACGCAGAGTACGCAGAGGGGAAACAGCAAGGGCGCAGAGGAAAACCGTAGCGGTTCCTCTGCGCCCCTGCTGCTTCCTCTGCGCCCGCTGCGTTGAAGCTAAGTGGACGAGGTCAGTCCTCGGTGCGGATCGCCCGGATGCTGACTTCCTCGGTGTTGCGGATGCCGCGGCCGAATCCCGGGCCGCGCAGCTCGGCCGCCGCCTGCGCCGCCAGGTCATCCCTGGCCAGCACGTCCAGCTCGCGCAGGTCCAGCCACCAGGCGATGAACAGCGCCGTGGCAAGCAGGGCCGACACCACGCACCACATGCAGATGGCGTGGATGACGAACAGCTCCAGCCAGGTCAGCCACAGCGAGAAGAGCACCCCGACCGCGGTGACCGCGACCAGGGCGCGCGCGAAGGGCCGGCTGTCCACGAGTGCGCCCGAGAGGCCGACCAGCGCCGCCGCCAGCACGCCGGCGTAGTAGACCACGCCCCAGATCGCCACCGGCACGCCGAGGAGGGTGGCCCAGCGCGAGGTCTGCACGACCTCGCACGATCCCACCGCGCAGACGAGCGTGCCGATGTAGCCCAGCTTGTACAGCGCGAGGTACAGCGCGACGAACACCCCGGCGAGCGAGATGAGCGCCGCGAGCATCCGCTTGTTCACGGGCGCGCGCCCACTGGGGCGACACCCGGCGCGGTGCCCACCGGCGCGCCCGCGGGTGCAGCGGACTTCGGCGCGCTCGCGGCGGCCGCCGTCGCCTCGTCCACGTGCTTCTTGAACGCGTCGTATGGGAGCGCGCTTGGCACGACGGTGCCGTTGAACACGAACGTCGGCGTCGAGTTGACCTGCCGGCGCTCCGCCTCGGCCTGGTGCGACTGGATCTTCGCGCGGTGCGTCTCGTTGTCCATGCAGCTGCCGTACTTCGCCATGTCGAGCCCCAGCCCCTTGGCCAGGTCGGCGATCACGCCGCGCGGGCGGCTGGTGGCCTCGCCGTTCCAGCGATCCTGGTTGGCGAAGAGCGCGTCATGCATCTCCCAGAACTTGCCCTGGTCGTTCGCGCACGCCGCGGCCAGCGAGGCGTCCCAGGTGTTCCGGTGCATCGGCAGCGGATAGTCGATGAAGCGCACGCGGATCTGGCCGGTGTTCACGAGCCGGGTGCGCACGTCCGGCTCCGTGATGGTGGCGAACTGGCCACAGGCGGGGCACTCGAAGTCGGCGAACTCCACGACCTCCACCGGTGCCGCGGGGCTGCCGAGCACGTAGCCCTCCGCCTTGAGCGCCGGCAGCGAGGGATCCAGCTGCGTCACGCGCGACTTCGGGCGCGCGGCGCTCCATGCCAGCGCGCCCAGCCCGATGACGGCGATCAGGCCGAGCGCGATCCAGAAGGCGCGCGGCGGTCCGCCGCGGCGAGCGTTCTTCACCAGCTCGGGCCGGCGTCCCCGTCCCCGGTTTGTCCCCTGTCCTGCTGCCATGAGTCTCCTTGCTCGGACTGCTTGATCGCGTCGTTGACGATGCGGCGGCTCTCGGCCACCTCGGGGGTGTCGTAGGTCGCGCGGACTTCGTAGTGGAACAGCTCGCTCTTGACGTCGCCGACGAGGCGGGTCAGCTCGGCCGGGTTGGAGAGGAGCCGGCCCTGGGCATCGAGCTCGCGGATGCGGTCGGCCAGGGTGCGGAGGAGCTGTGCGAGGGTGCGGGCGCGCCCGTCGTCGTAGGTCTGTTCCGACATGCTGCGTCTGAATCAGGGTGATCCGGCGGCCGGCGCGCCGCCGTGACCAGCGCGGGAAAGCTAGAGTTGGATCGGGCAGATGCAAGCCGACGCCGGCGGATCGCGGCCACGCCGGCCCGGACGGATTCGGCCCGAGCGGTTCGGCGCCAGGCACGCATGTATGTTTCCCGCGGCGCAAGGCGTGCATTGTCGCCGGAGGCTGCCGGTTTTTCGCTCTACCCTTGGAACCAGAGGAGGGTCCCATCGACGCTGATCTGTTGCGCATCCCGGTAGGCCCGGGCTCCATCCATGTGGAGCGGTACGGCCACGGGGGTCCGCCCGTCGTCCTGCTGCACGGCTTCGGTACCTCGAGCTTCGTGTGGCGCTCCATTGCCCCGGAGATCGCCCTCGCGAACCGGACCGCCTTCGCCATCGACCTGTTCGGACATGGCGAGTCGGACCGTCCGTTCGACGCCGACTTCGGCATCGCCGCGCAGGCCGAGCTGGTGGACCGCGCGCTCACCGCGCTGCGGCTGCCCAAGGCGGTCGTCGTCGGCCTGGACCTGGGGGGCGCGGTCGCGCTGCGGCTCGCGGCCAGCCGGCCGGAGCGGGTGGACCGCCTCCTCCTCGTGAACCCCATCGCACTGGACGAGGTGCCCGCGGGCGACATCAAGTCGCTCCAGCGGAACACCGCGCGCTTCGCCTTCCGCGCCAGCCGCGGCATCCTCGGCGCCGCGCCGATCCTCGGCGACCTGCTGCGGAAGAGCGTGGCCGACGGCAGCAACATGCCCGACAAGCTCGTGGCGCGGTACCTCGCGCCCTACGTCGGGGAGGAGGGGTTGAACCACCTGCTCCTGCTGGCGCGCTCGATCGACGACGAGGACATGGAGGACGCGGAGCTCGGCTCGCTGCCGCACCCGACGCTCATCGTCTGGGGCGATCAGGACCCGTGGGTGCCTGCAAAGTTCGCCGACCGCCTGTCCGACACCATTCCCGGCAGCCGGCTCGTGCGCCTGCCGGCCATCGGTCGGCTGGTGCCCGAGGCAGCGCCGGAAGCGCTGCTCACCCTCCTGCTGGAATTCATCGGAGCCGCGGCGCTTCAGGACTGATTTTTGAGGTGAGAGACTGGGATCGGCGCCGTCCCGGTGTTATATTCATTAGTCTTTCACCCAAATCCGAATACATGGCCAAGCCGCAGAGAAATACAACGACCCGTCGCTACGCAGGTCCCACGGAGCCGTCGCCATTCGAGCAGGCACGTGACGAGCTGTTCCAGCACATCATGCGTTGTGGCGTCGTCGGCTCCGCTCCGGAGCACGTCGAGGAGTGGTTCGCCGAGACGATGAAGTACATGACCGACCGGTTCCCCGAGCTGGACGAATCCAAGATCGGCGAGCTGAAGACCCTCGGAATGCGCTTCGCGCAGCCCCCGAAGAGCCGCACCGAGACGACGGACGCCGCGTCCGCGGCCTGATCGTCTCCCCGCGGGAAGCACCACACGACACGCCCCCACGAACATCGGGGGCGTTTGCGTTTTCCGGGCTTCGAACTGCGTGAACTGCCTCAACGCAGAGGTCACAAAGGAGAACGCCGAGGGCGCAGAGGACTGCATTGCACCCCCGCGCTCTCTGACCTGGGTGGTACAATGCTGTTGCAAGTGCGTTTTACCACAGAGTCCACGGAGGGCCACAGAGGGAACAGCTGAAGGCAGTCCTCTGCGTCCTCATCTTTTCCTCTGCGGACTCTGCGTTGAAGCTGTTCGGCAGCCGGAAGCGCGAGGGCGCCCTAGCGTGCTCCCACGGCACCGCGCCGCAGCACCAGCCCCACGCGGGCGCCGCCGCCCAGGCCCATTTGGAGCGCCGGGACCCAGCCGTTCGCCGGCCGTCGCCCCTCCAGCTCCAGGGCGACGAGGAGCAGTGGCGTGGCGCGCTCTCCGTGCTCGAAGCGCGTGCTGAGCCCCGCTCCCGCGGAGAATCCGTAGCGGCTCTGCCGGAAGGGGTCCAGGAGGAAGCGGCCGAGGAGGTCCACGCGCCCGTCGGCACGGGCGCCGCCGAGCGGGCTCGAGCCCGTGCGCAGGCCGACCGCGGCGTCGGCGCCGATGCGGACGTAGTACCCGAACGGCACCTGGATGCCGGCCCCGGCCTGCACGGCGGGTCGGCTCCCGAAGAGCGCGTCGACACGCACCTCCGGCGACACCCGCGCGGGGCTGTCGGCCTGCGCCCTGGCGACGCCGGGCGGGAGCGTGGCGGCAACGACCAACGCGGCCGTGCCGAGCCCGCGCAGCGCGACGCTCACGTCGCGCGCGCCCGCCAGAGCGCGAGGGTGTAGTCCACGATGGAGATCGTCGAGATGATGGCCACGGCCACGAGGAGGGGTGGGAGCGCCGCGGGGGCGAGGAGCACGGCCGCGAGCGTCACGAGCTGCAACACCGTGACCAGCTTGCCCGACCACCGCGCCTTGAACACCACGGGCCGCAGCCAGGGGATGACCCGGGCGACGAGGAACCCGACCGCCGTGGCGAGGTCGCGCATGATCAGCACGAAGTAGCCGCGGGTGCCGAGCTCCCCGGAGAACACGAAGGTGCCGACCGCCGCGAGCACGAACACCCGGTCGGCAATGGGATCGAGCAGCGCGCCCCAGCGCGAGGTGGCGTGCACGCGTCGCGCGAGCCAGCCGTCCAGCATGTCGCTGATCGCCGCGACCACGATCAGCCCGACCCGCACCGGCGTCGACGGCCAGCAGGCGAACAGGACCGCGAGCACGAACCGCGAGCTGGACAGGATGTTGGGCAGCCGGACGATGGTGCGTCGGGGGGACATGGGGGAAACGTAGACTGGGGATTAGGGATTAGGGATTAGGAACTGCCCGGGACGCCCCTCGGACCGGTGCCACCCCGCACGAGCGCAGCGAGTGTCGGGGGGATCGCGTCCCGTGCGTGTGGCCGGCCCCAGGCACGGGAGAGCAGATCCCGACACTCGGTCGCGGGGCTCCCTCCTGCGGGATGACAGCCGCCCGGGACGTCACACGCCGACACGCGGGCCGACGGCTCGAGCGGCGCGCGCAGCTCCCTAATCCCTAATCCCTGATCCGGAACCAATCCCTGTTACGTCTGAGCTTGCTACCCCTTCCCCGGGCCCGTAGCTTCCGCGCCATGCCAGATACCATCGCGCTCCTGCGCAACGTGGCCATCTTCCGCGACCTCGACGACGCCGAGCTCGGCGAGGTTGCCGAGGTCAGCCACGAGGAGGAGTTCGTGAGCGGGGCGTACATCTTCCGGGAAGGCGAGCACGGCAACCGGCTGTACCTGATCGTCCAGGGCGAGGTCCGGATCAGCCGCGACGTGCCCGGGAGCGGCGAGGAGGCCCTCGCCGTCCTGAAGACCGGGGCCGTGTTCGGCGAGATGGCGGTGTTCGACCGCAGCGAGCGGTCCACGCACGCCATCTCCAACGGCGGCACGCGGGTGCTGACCATCGCGCGCCCCGACTTCGAGATGCTGCTCGACTTCAACCGCGAGCTGGCGTACAAGGTGCTGTGGTCCGTGACCCGGCTGCTCTCGGGGCGGCTGCGCAGCACGAACGACTCGCTGCGGTCGTTCCTGGCGATGTCGATGTTCTAGGGCCGGCGCTCCCGCGCTGCCGCCGGCCAGCCGCGTTGTGGCGGGCTGGCCCGGTCCTCGCTTCATGGCCGGGCTCCACGACCCGATCCGCCTCTTCGACGACCCCTCTGTCCGTGCATTCCGGCTTCACCATCGCCCATGTCAGCGCGGACCTGTCCGGTGTGGGCTCGGGTGCCCTGCGCGATGAACGGCTGCTGAGCGGACTGCTCATTGCAGCGGCGGGCGCCGCGGGCCTCAACACCTCCGGCGCGCCGGTGGTGCGCGTCGCACCCACGGGCGGCATCTCCGCCCTGCTCCTCCTCGATCCCTGCCACGTGAGTCTCCACACCCTGCCCGATCAAGGGCTCGTGCTCGTCGACGTGATGGCCCGTGACGAGGCCGGCGCCGCCAAGGCTCTCGACGTCTTCGTCCGCCGCCTCGCCCCCACCGCGGTCGCGAGCGTGACCCGCTCGCGCGGGGCGGTCCCGGCATGAGGGCGTTCTTTCCGCTCATCCAGGTCCTGCTCGTCTTCGTGATCCTGGCGTGGGACGTCTACCTCACCGGCCGCATCGCCCAGGTGCGCACCCTGCCGCGGCCCTTCGTCACCCTGTCGGCGCTCGCGGGCTTCCTGCTCGTCCCCGCCCTGCTGATCCACCTCGCCACCGCCAGCAGCATCACCGGGCGCGCCATCACGGCGGTGGACTGGCTCTGGCCCACGACGGTGGTGCTGTTCGCGCTCCAGGCGCTCTACGCGGCCGCCCGACGGCTGGTGAACCCGTTCCTCGGCTTCTTCATCGCCGTGTACGACATCATCATCGCCATCGACGCGGTGCTGCGGTTCATCGCCTCGCGCGGGACGCCGCTCTCCAGCGTCGCGCTGATCTTCCTGGCCGCGACCACCGGCGCCTTCGCCTTCATGACGCAGTCGCCGACGATCCTCGGCTCGCCGTTCTTCTTCTTCATCCCGATGATCGCGCCGGCCTTCCCGTCGCTGCGCCGCTCGTCGGCGACCTTCCGCCTGGTCATGGCCAGCATCGCGGGCGCGTGGGTGGTCATCATCTTCAGCCAGGTCCCCTCCGCGGACCAGGCGATCCGCTCGTACCAGACGCACGACCCCCGCGTGGAGAAGCTCCAGGAGCGCCCCGCGGGCGACTTCGACATCGGGCTCAAGATCTTTCCCGACCTCGAGGGGATGCTGCCGCCGCTCGCGGCCCGGAACGACCTGGCCCTCATCGACACCCTCGGCGTCGGGCTCGTGAACGTCGTCATCGTGCCCGAGACGATGAACGGCCCGGCGCTCGACTCGCTCGCGAAGGCCCTGGAGGAGACGCGCGCCGACAGCACGGTGCTCGTCGTCACGCTCGGCTACGCGAGCAAGCTGGTGCCGCTGCCGGGACGCACCTTCACCGACACCCGGCGCCTGCAGACGATCGACGAAGTGGTGCGCCGGCTCAAGCCCGACGTGCTGCTGCCGGCGCAGGATCCCTACGGCGCCGGCACCGTTGCGGCAGGGCCGCATCCGCCGCAGTACTGGGAGGACTACATCAGCCGCGCCTCGGCCATCGCCAAGCGCGCGCGCCCGCGCACCCGCATCGGCCTGTCGGCATCGGCGTACGACCGGCGCGACAGCACGCTGTACGCATGGGCGGCGGCCGCCGGCTCGCCGGTGGACATCGTGGGCTTCAGCCTGTTCCCCTCGCCGTCCGGCGTGCGCACGCTCGACGCGGCCAAGGGCGCGGCCGACCGCTGGATGGCGGTCGCGCACTCCACCAAGGACCACTGGATCTGGGCCGCCGGCGGCTACCCCGAGGCCCACGGCGAGTCCAGCCAGGAGAGCGCCGTGTGGGCCGCGCTCGCATGGGCCACCACCCGCCCGCTGATCAAGGCCGTGATCGTGAGCGAGGCCGGTGACTACGGCACCATCAAGGGACTCCGCGCCGCGGACGGGCACCTGCGGCGGGCGGCCTACGCCGTGCGGCGCGCGATGAAGGGCCTCCGCGAGTCGGCAGCGCCGGATACGACCACCGAAGTGGCACCCGTACCGGCTGTCACCCGCGGCGCGACGGGTGCGGCAGGCGCCGCGGACGGGAGGACGCGCGCCGCCACCCCCGCCGGCACCCGTGCGGGAGCCACGTCCACCACCACCGTACGCGCGCCGGCACCGGTCCGCGCGCCACCCGTCTCGCGGGTGATCGTCCAGCCGCCGC
>JAQBPZ010000300.1 GCA_028287225.1 Gemmatimonadota bacterium | reverse complement strand
GTACCGGCTGCCCTTCCTGCCGGCGTACACCGATGAGCTCAAGCTCCGCGCGGCCTACGGCAAGGCCGGTAATCAGCCCCCGTACGGCTTCAAGTTCACCACGCTGCCGATCTTCGTGTACGATGGCGGGCTCGGCGCCCGTCCGTCCACGATCGCCGGCTCGGCCGACATCCGTCCGGAGCAGTCCGAGGAGATCGAGGGTGGTCTCGACGCACAGTTCCTCGGCGGCCGCATGTCGTTCGAGGCGACGGTCTTCCGCAAGCGGGTCACCGACCTCATCCTGTCAGCGCAGGTGGCCAGCACCTCGGGCTTCACGACGCGCCTGATCAACGGCGGCTCGCTCCAGAACACCGGCACCGAGCTCGGCCTGAACATCACCCCGATCCAGCGCAACAACTTCTCCTGGATCTCGCGCACCACGTACGCCAACGTCGACGGCCGCATCACGTCGCTCGACGTGCCCTGCTTCAATGCCGGGTCGTACTTCAGCACCGCCTACGGCGCCCCGTACATCTGCACGGGCTACTCGCCGTCCACGGTGCAGGCGCGCAACGGGTACGACACGACGTTCTCCTCCACTGGAGCATTCGTGCGCCGCGCCCGCCGCATCACCGCCTTCGAGAGCGCCCCGAACTTCACCATGGGCTTCTCGAACGAGCTCAACTTCGGCCCGGTCCGTCTGTACGGCCTGGTGGACTACCGGAACGGCGGCAAGGTCGCGAACCTGACGAACGCGTACTTCGACGAGAACTCGGCCGACGGCACGGGCTTCCGCGCCGACACCGCCGCGTCGCACGCGCGCTTCACCGACTTCACCAAGAACGGCGGCTCGTTCCTCGAGGACGGCGGCTTCGTCAAGCTCCGCGAGATCTCGGTCTCGTACACGCTGCCGGCGAGCGTCACCCAGAGCCTGTTCAGCGGCGCCACCCAGAACGTGCGCCTCGAAGTCAGCGGCCGGAACCTCAAGACCTGGACGAACTACACGGGCTACGACCCGGAGGTCTCGAACTTCAGCAACCAGAACATCGGTCGCATCCAGGACGTGACGCCGTATCCGCCGAGCCGCAGCATCTTCTTCTCGCTCAGCGCCAACTTCTGATGACCCAGCTACCCAGAATGAAGCATATGATGAACATTCGAACGCTGGCGCTGATCACTGGAATGGGCCTCGCCGCTGCGGCGTGCGTGGACTCCACCAATGTCGGCGACCTGAACAACGCGTCGGCGGATGCGCTCAACGCGCAGTATTCCCGCGCGACCAACGCACTGCTCGTCCGCGGGCTGCTCAACTCGACGCGCGGCGACGCTTCCACGGACTTCCGTCCGCTGGTGTTCGCCGCGACGATGGGACGGGACTTCTACCGTCTCGACAACGCCGAGAACCGCTACATCAACAACCTCGTCGGGGCCTTTGCGGCGGACCCGTCGGACTTCATCGGCGGCGGCGGGTTCACGCAGTTCTACGTGACCATCCGCGCGGCGAACACGATCATCAACGCCATCCCGAACGCCACCGGGCTGTCGGCCGCCGAGGTGTCGGCGACGCGTGGGCTGACGAACCTGCTCAAGGCCAACGCGTACTATCGGGCGCTGGAGCTGCGGGATTCGCTCGGCATCGCGCTGGACGTGAACCACGAGATCACGGCGTCGCCGGCCGAGTTCGTCTGCAAGCCGAACGCGCTGGCCTTCATCTCGGCCCTGCTGGACACGGCGAGCACCCAGCTCGCCGCGGGCGGCAGCGAGTTCCCGTTCTCGCTCCCGAGCGGCTTCACGCTCAATGGCGACTTCAGCACTCCGGCCGCCGTTCGCCTGGTCGCGCAGGGTCTGAAGGGCAAGGTCGAGCTCTATCGCGGCCTGAGCCACCAGAAGCCGAACGCGGCCAGCCTCGCAGCCGCGGTGACGGCGATCGACAACTCGTTCGCCAGTCGTACGGCGAGCATGGACAAGGGTGTGTACAACACCTACAGCACTGCCGCGGGCGAGACGCAGAACGGGCTGGCCGATGCGAACATCTACCTGAACCCGGCCGTCAAGGCGGGCATCGACCCGCTCGACAAGCGTAACTCGAAGATCTTCAGCGTGACGCCCAAGACGCTGTTCGGCGTCACGGGCAGCGAGAAGTCGACGGTCAACGATCCGACCTCGCTGTCGGACCCGATCCCGATCCTGAAGAACGCGGAGCTGCTGCTGCTCCGTGCCCAGGCGAACATCGAGCTGAACCGGCTCGACCTCGCGACGCTCGACATCAACGCGGTTCGTGTCGCGGATGGCGGCCTCGCCCCGATCGCGATTCCGGCCACGAAGGCGGAGGCGATCACCGCAGTGCTGTACGAGAAGCGCTACTCGCTCCTCGGCGAAGGCGCCCAGCGCCTCGTCGACCTGCGGGCGTACGGCCGGCTGAACGCATCGGCCGGTCCCGGCACGCCGGGCGACATCTTCCAGTCCGCACTTCCGATCCCGAAGTCGCAGCTGGATGCGCGCAACGTGACGTCCATCACGCCAGCCTGCCCGTAAGGGGCTGATGCAGGAACAGTGGTAAGGAACTTCGAACGGTCCCGGCAGCTGCCGGGACCGTTCGTCGTTCTGCCTCATCCCAACGAGGACTCCATGCGCTCGCCATTCCTGTTCGTCGTCGCCGTCTCGATCGCGCTCGCGGCCTGTCACCCGAGCGCTTCGGGCGGAGGCGGCGAGAGCCTCCGGAACGTCATCACGCAGGAGCAGATCGACTCCTCCACCGCGGCGAACGTCTACGACCTGATCGTCCGGACGAACCCGGGCTTCCTGCGCGACCGCGGGAGGACCTCGGTGAAGACGAACCAGCACGAGCGGGCGGTGGTCTTCCTCAACGGCCAGGAATACGGCATCGTCGAGACCCTGCGGAACATGCCGATCAACCGCCTGAGCGAGATCCGCTTCTTCACCGGCACGGAGGCGGTGTCGCGGTTCGGCTCCCAGTACGGGGGCGGCGTCATCCAGCTGATCTCGCGGAACCAGTAGTCGGTCGGTGGAGGGATCAGGGAGTAGGGATTAGGGGTGAGGGATTAGGAACTGCCCGGGAGGCCACGCGGACCGGTGTCACCCCGCACGAGCGCAGCGAGTGTCGGGGCATCGCGTCCCGTGCTCGTGGCCAGCCCCAGGCACGGGAGAGGATGTCCCGACACTCGGTCGCTCCGCTCCCTCCTGCGGGATGACAGCCGCCGGGACGCCACGCGCCGACACGCGGGCCGACAGCTCGAGCGGCGCGCGCAGTTCCTAATCCCTAATCCCTAATCCCTGACGTCTACCTGTATCCCGCCGCCTGCATCTCGAACAGCTCGGCGTACACCCCACCGCGCGCCACGAGAGATGCGTGCGTGCCTTCCTCGATCACGGCGCCGCCGCCGAGCACCACGATGCGGTCGGCCATGCGCACCGTGGAGAACCGGTGCGAGATCACGACCGCCATCCGGCCGGCCATTAGCTGGTTGAAGCGGACGAATACCTCGTACTCGGCGCGCGCGTCGAGCGCCGCGGTCGGCTCGTCCAGGATCAGCAGCTGCGCGGAGCGCATGTAGGCACGCGCGAGCGCGATCTTCTGCCACTCGCCCCCCGACAGGTCCACACCGTCGTCGAACCGCCGGCCGAGCATCTGGCGGTACCCCGTGGCCCAGCGCGGCAGGAGGGA
>JAQBPZ010000394.1 GCA_028287225.1 Gemmatimonadota bacterium | reverse complement strand
GCGGCGGGCCTGGGGGGCGGGGGCGCGGGGGCCGCCGGCCGTGCCGGCGCAGAGTCCTCCAGGTCCAGAAAGACGAGATCGCCCGGCGAGCGGCGCGGCGCGGCGCCGCTCGCCTTGGGCTCGCTGGCCGGGTCGATCGCCTTCATCCGCTCGATCGTCGCCGCGGCTTCGGTATGCCGCCCTTCCTCGGTGTACCGGGCATGCAGGAGCTGGAGCTGCTCCACGGCCTCCGGCCCCCGTCCCTTCCGGGAGAGCTGGTCGGCGAGCATCAGCCGGATGTCGTCCTGGTCCGGGCAGAGGTCGGCGAACTCCTTCAGCGCGCGGAAGGACTCGTCGATCTTCCCCTCCCGCTGCATGCGGTCGGCGTACTCCAGGAAGTTCGCCTTCGCGTCGCCCTTGAACCCCTTCTGCGCGCTGATCTTGCCCAGCTTGTAGTAGACGCTGGCGCGGCCCGGCGAGTTGCGCAGGATCTTGTTGCAGAGGGCGATGGCGTTGTTGAAGAACCCGCCTTCGGTGTAGCGGTCGACCGCCTGCTCGTAGTAGTCGACAGCGTCGGCGACGTTGCCCTGCTTCAGGAAGAGGTCGCCAACCCGATTGTACAGGGCCAGATCGACGTCTTCGGTGGTCTTTCGGCCATAGCTGTCGAGGATCTCGACGTACGCCGCCAGCGCCTTGTCGAACTGTTTCTTCAGCTCGAACTCGGCAGCCTTTTTCTTCAGCTTGGCAATATCGGCCATCGGCGGGCGGCGGGATGCGCGAGGGGCGTCCCCGACCTCGCGACCGAGGGGGGCTCAGCGTGAAAAAGCTAGTGCTAAGTCATGGACGTGACAAGGTTTGCCGCTCCTCCACGACCCTCGGCAGCGGGCGGACCCATACCAGTACGGCAGTTCTCGCACATCGGTGGCATCCCAGAGCGCGAGATCGGCCGAGAACCCGGGCGCGAGCTGTCCCACCTGGCCCGCCAGCGCCAGCGCGGCGGCCCCGTTCACGGTACCGGCCACCATGACCTCGGCGACGCTCAGCCGCAGCTGGCTCACCCCCAGCGTGAGCACGAGCGGAAAGTTCGTGGTGGGCGACGTGCCGGGGTTGAAGTCCGTGGCGAGCGCCACCGGAACCCCGGCGTCGATCAGCCGGCGAGCCGGCGCCTGCTCCCGCTTGCCGAGGAAGAGCATCGTGCCGGGCAGCAGGGTCGCAACGGTTCCCGCCTCGGCCAGGGCGGCGATGCCGTCGTCGCTCACGGCCGCGAGGTGGTCGGCCGAGGTGGCGCGCAGGGCGCCGGCGAGCTCTGCGCCGCCGCCGGCCACGAGCTCGTCCGCGTGGAGCTTGAGGGCCAGCCCACCGGCGCGCGCGGCCGAGAGCACCTCGCGGGACTCCTCCACGGTGAACACGCCGGGCTCGCAGAACACGTCCGCGAAGCGCGCGAGCCCCTCGCTGGCGACCGCCGGGAGCATCTCGTGCACGAGCAGATCGACGTACTGGCGCCGTCCCGCGGGGCCGCGCTCGCGGTACTCGATCGGGATCTCGTGCGCGCCGAGCCAGGTCGGGACGATCCGCATGGGGAGATCGCCGGCCAGCCGCTGGATGACCCGGAGCGACTTGATCTCGTCCTCGAGCGACAGCCCGTAGCCCGACTTCACCTCCACGGTGGTGACGCCGGACGCAGCGAGCGCCTGGAGGCGCGGGCGCGCGAGGTCGAACAGCTCGTCGGCCGACCGGGTGCGAAGGTCGCGCACGGAGGCGTGGATCCCGCCGCCCCGGCGCGCGATCTCCATGTACGGCACCCCCGCCGCGCGCAGCTCCTGCTCCTCGTACCGCGCGCGGCCGAAGATGGCGTGGGTGTGCGAGTCCACGAAGCCTGGCGTGAGCACGCTCCCCGCGCAGTCCACCACGAGGGCGCCGACGCTCGCGGGCGCTCGACGCAGCGCGTGCTCGTCGTCCACCGCGGCGATGCGCTCGCCGTCCACCAGCACGGCGACGTCCGTGCGCACGACCGCGTCCGCCATCTCCGCTCCCACCCGCGCTCGGGCAGGGCCCGCGCAGGTGACCACCTGGCCCGCGTTGACGAAGAGGAGGCGGCGCTCCATCACGCGCGGCCGTGCGGGCGGCCCATCACGTCCTGCACGCGCGACCACTCCAGCGGCGCCTGCGCCTCGCCCCGGCACGCGTAGAAGCACGCGTTGCACGCGATCGGCTCGTACTGCCGGTAGTCGCGCCAGTGGAAGTCCGTGGGAAAGTCGGGGCAGCGCTTCACGTGGCCGGTGGGGTCCAGGTGGATGGTGCGCACGCCCGAGCGGCACGGCTCGGTGAGCTCGCCGCGCGCGTAGCGCGGGATCTCGCGCAGGTACATGTCGGAGCTCGTGATCACCCCGCGCCGGCGGCGCTTGTACGCGAGGAGGCCGGCGATGGCGTCATCGAGCGCCGCGTGGGTGTCGGCACCCAGCAGATGGTCGCGGTTGCCGTTCTTCGCGTCGGTGAACACGCTGAAGTTGACGCCCGCGCCCAGCGACGCCGCGCGCTCCACGATCGGCATGAGCTGGTCGAGGTTGTCGTCCTTGATGACCGTGTTGAAGCGGATGTTGTCGATGCCGCGCGCGCGCATGTCGCTCACCGACGCCATGATCCTGGCCGTGAGCCCGGGGATGCCGCGCGCCACGTCGTGCCGGCCGTCCAGGTAGTCCAGCGAGATGTTGAACTGGTGGATGCCCGCCTCCCAGAGCGACGCCGCACGCTCGCCGGTCAGCATGCCGCCATGCGTGATGAGCGTGGTGTACTTGAGGCCGGGCACGCGGTCCACGTCGGCGACCATCTGCTCGAGGTCGCGCCGCAGGAGCGGCTCGCCGCCGGTCCAGGTGACCAGCATCGGGTTGAACCACCGCGTGGCATCGACGAACGAGTCCAGCTCGTACTGCTTCGCGGACGCCGGGGTCTTCCAGTAGTCGCAGAAGCCGCAGCGCGCGTTGCACCGCTCGGTGACCTCGAAGTGGACGAGCACCGGCTGCCGCCGCGCCACCTTCCAGAGGTACTTCGCGATGAACATCGGGACATGGTACGGCTTGAATCGCGCGGAAAGCATTGGGACAGGATATCAGGCTGACGGCAGGGCTGCATCATCGCGCCCCGGGGCTGGGGCTTGGAGCGCACGCGAATTCCTGCGAAAGGGATGCATCATCGCGCCCCGGGCTGGTGCTTGGAGCGTACGCGAATTCCGGCGAATTGGTAGCGAATCTTCGCGATCAGGCTGTGTTGCAGGGTGTGCCTCGGCCGGCCACTACGCGGACCCGACCTGGCGCGCCCCCAAACTCCTGCAGTTGCTCAGGATCGCGAGAATTCGCTACCCATTCGCAGCAATTCGCGTACGCTAAAAGCACCAGTCCCGGGGCGCACCAGACTCAGCCACCCATCGGGATCACGATGCCATGCCGCGCCGCGGTGTCGCGGGCGCTCTGGTACCCCGCATCCGCGTGTCGCGCGACGCCGATCCCTGGGTCGTTGGTCAGCACGCGCTCCAGGCGCACGCGCATCTCGGGAGTGCCGTCGGCCACGATGACCTGGCCCGCGTGCAGCGAGTTGCCGATGCCGACGCCGCCCCCGTGGTGGAACGAGACCCAGCTCGCCCCGCTCGCCACGTTGAGCATCGCGTTCAGGATCGGCCAGTCGGCCACCGCGTCGGTGCCGTCCTTCATCGCCTCGGTCTCGCGGAAGGGCGACGCGACGCTGCCGGTGTCGAGATGGTCGCGCCCGATGGCGATGGGGGCCGACAGCTCCCCGCGCGCCACGAGGTCGTTGAGCGCCACGCCGAACTTCGCGCGGTCGCCCTGCCCCAGCCAGCAGATGCGCGCGGGCAGGCCCTGGAACTGGATGCGCTCGCGCGCGAGCTCGATCCAGCGCCTGAGGTGCGCGTCGTGCGGGAACAGCTCGAGCACCAGCTCGTCGGTGCGCGCGATGTCGCGCGGATCTCCCGAGAGCGCCACCCAGCGGAACGGCCCCTTGCCCTCGCAGAACAGCGGCCGGATGTACTCGGGGATGAAGCCCGGGATGTCGAACGCGTCGCGCACGCCGGCGTCGAACGCGACGGTCCGCAGGTTGTTCCCGTAGTCGAAGGTCACCGCGCCGCTGCGCATCAGCGCGAGCATGGCACGCACGTGCGCGCTCGCGGTGGCGGTGCTCGCCGCCACGTACGCCTGCGGATCGCGCGCGCGCAGCTCGGCGGCGGCGGCCATCGACATGCCAGCGGGGATGTAGCCGCGCAGCATGTCGTGCGCGCTCGTCTGGTCGGTGAGCACGTCCACCTGCACGCCGCGC
>JAQBPZ010000294.1 GCA_028287225.1 Gemmatimonadota bacterium | reverse complement strand
CCGAGCAGCACCTCGCCGTCCGCGAGATGGTGCGCGAGTTCGCCCGTGACGAGGTCGCGCCGGTCGCCGCGCGGTTCGACGCCGATGCGACATTCCCCTGGGACAACGTGCGCAAGCTTGGCGAGCTGGGCCTCATGGGGGTGCCCTGGTCCGAGGAGCTCGGCGGCGCCGGCCTGGACACGATCAGCTTCATGATCGCCATCGAGGAGCTCGCCAAGGTCGACGCCTCGACAGGCCTCACCATCTCGGCGCACACCACGCTCGGCACCAGTCCCATCGTCAACTTCGGCTCCGATGCACAGCGGCAGCGCTACGTGCCCCTGCTCGCCAGCGGCCGCGTCCTCGGCGGCTTCGGGCTCACCGAGCCCGACGCGGGCTCCGACGCCGGCGGCACCCGCACCACCGCCGTGAAGAAGGGTGACCGCTACATCCTCAACGGCAGCAAGCGCTTCATCACGCACGGCAGCGTCGGCGAGATCTTCATCGTCACCGCGGTCACCGACGCGTCGAAAGGCACCAAGGGGATCAGCTCGTTCATCCTCACCAAGGAAACCTCCGACCTCGCGAAGGCCGCGGAAATCGGAGTAGGCCACGACGCCTCGCTCCCGGTCATGAAGGGGTTCCGCGCCGGGAAGAAGGAGGACAAGCTCGGATGGCGCGCCTCGGACACTGCCGAGCTCATCATGGAAGACGTCGAGGTCCCCGCCGAGAACCTCGTCGGCACGGAGGGGCAGGGGTTCGTCAACTTCATGAAGACCCTCGACGCCGGCCGCATCGGTATCGCCGCCCTCTCCCTCGGCATCGCCGAGGGGGCGTACGAGGAAGCGGTGCGGTACGCCGCCCAGCGCAAGCAGTTCGGCAAGGCCATCGCCGAGTTCCAGGGCATCGCCTTCCAGCTCGCGGACATGGCCACCGAGATCGAGGCCGGCAAGCACCTCATGTTCCACGCCGCCTGGCTCGCCCAGAACAAGCGCCCCTTCGGCAAGGAGGCCGCGATGGCCAAGCTGTTCTGCTCGGAGCTCGCCATGCGCGCGACCACCAAGGCCATCCAGGTTCATGGCGGCTACGGCTACACCAAGGACTACCCGGTGGAGCGCATGTTCCGCGACGCCAAGATCTGCGAGATCGGCGAGGGCACGTCCGAGATCCAGCGCATGGTGATCAGCCGGCAGGTGTTGAAGGAGCTGGCGGGGTGAGCGGATCAGGGATTCGGGATCAGGAACAGCGTGGGCGGATGCCATCCTGCCGGCGCGAGCGTAGCGACCGCCGGTCAGGATCTTCCATCCCGATCGCGGACCTGGCCCCGGCGCAGGGACAGAAGATCCTGACCGGCGCTGCGCGCCAGCAGGATGACGACCCTTGCCGTTCCTAATCCCTAATCCCTAATCCGGTAAGGATTTGCACCTTCCCGCCCGAACGATTAGCTATCCAGCAGTGATCCCCTCTTCTGTTCTCTCGCATCCGGCGCTGCGCGGCGACTCGCGCACCGGCCGGGTGATACCACGCGCTCGTGCGGCCGAGGCAGTCTTCGGTCGGACAGGCGCGTTCGTCGTCATGCCCGCGCGGTCCCGGCACCTGCCGGGAGATCGCACGATCCTCCGATTTCTGGTGGCTGTCCTCGCCCTCGTCGTCGCGCCCGTGAGGCGCGTCGTCTCGTGGGCGCGCGGACCGATCATCGCGGAGCGGTCGTGGTCGATCACGCGGCGCATCCCGGCGTCCTCCCGTATCTCGGCCACCCGCCGCGCCCCCTGGCGCAGGCGTCCGGCCGCCCATCCTCTGCCTTACCGTGCCGCCGCGTCCGAGTCGCCGGACGCGCCACCGTGCATGGTCATCGATGAAACGAGAGATTCTCATCAACGCGAACCCGCGCGAGACGCGGGTCGCCATCCTCGAGGACGACGAGCTCGTTGAGCTGCTGGTCGACCGCCCGGACGCGCGCCGGATGGTCGGCGACATCTACCTGGGAAAGGTCGACGCCGTGCTGCCTGGCCTCCAGGCCGCCTTCGTGGACATCGGCACCGACAAGAGCGCCTTCCTCCACTCGTCCGACCTCGTCTACCCCGACACGGGTGAAGGCGACGACGACGACGAGGACGGCGAGGAGACCTTCCACGAGCCCGGCCGCAACGACCGCGACATCCCGCAGATCCAGGATGTCCTGAAGCGCGGCCAGGAGCTCCTCGTGCAGGTCAGCAAGGAGCCCATCTCCACCAAGGGACCGCGCGTGACCGCGCAGGTCTCCATGGCGGGCCGCTTCCTCGTCTACATGCCCTTCGCCTCGCGCGTCGGCGTCAGCCGCAAGATCGGCGACCGCGACGAGCGCAAGCGCCTGCGCGCGCTCGTCGAGGGCATGCTCCCTGAAGACTCCGGCGGCGTCATCGTCCGCACCGTCGGCGAGGACGTCACGCCCGAGACGATCGAGCGCGAGCTCCAGTCGCTCATGAACGCGTGGAAGCGGATCAAGAAGAAGACCCACTTCGTGCGCCCGCCGGCCCTCGTGCACCGCGAGACCTCGCTCACGCGCGGCCTCATCCGCGACATCTTCAGCGACAAGGTGGAGCGCGTCACCGTCGACTCGAAGCAGCTCTACAACGAGATCGTCGAGTACCTGAAGGAGATCGCCCCCGCGCTCATCGAGCGCATCGTGCTCTACGCCGAGACCACGCCGCTGTTCGACAAGGCCGAGATCGAGCAGGAGATCCGCGACCTCTTCAAGCGGCGCTGTGACCTCCCCTCGGGCGGCTACCTGATCATCGAGCCCACCGAAGCGCTGATCTCCATCGACGTCAACTCCGGCCGCTTCGTCGGCAAGAAGGACCCGGAGAAGACGAGCCTCAAGACGAACATGGAGGCCGCCAAGGAGATCGCGCGACAGCTCCGGCTGCGCGACGTGGGCGGCATCATCGTGTGCGACTTCATCGACATGGACGCGAAGTCGAACCGCGAGAAGGTGCTCCAGGAGCTGCGGCAGCACCTCGGCCGCGACCGCGCCCGCACCAAGGCCTTCGCCGTGTCGGACCTCGGCCTCATCGAGATGACGCGGCAGCGGGTGCGCCAGAGCCACCTGCAGAGCATGACGGAAGCGTGCCCCACCTGCAACGGCACGGGACGCATCTTCACCGCGGAGTCCATCCTGCGCCGGATGGAGCGCAGCGTGAAGCGCATGGGCATCGAGGGCCGGAAGGATCCGCTCCTCGTCAAGCTCCACCCCGACGTCGCCATGTTCGCCATGGAGAACGAGTCGGACCTCATCAAGAAGCTGGAGAAGTCCGTCGGCTTCACCCTCGAGATGCGCGACGACCCACTTCTGCGCCCGGACGAGTTCAAGCTCGTGGTCAAGAGCGCCGGCCGCGACGTCACGCAGCAGTACGCGGTGGCGTGAAGTCCTGAACGGCGTTTGCGGTTGGCGGTGAGCAGTGAGCGGTCATGCCTCGGGACGCTTCTACCGCTCACCGCAAACCGCAAACCGCAAACGCCCTTCGCCTCTCACGCCACCACCATCAGCCCCACGCGCCCGCCGAGGTCGTCATCCACGGCGGGCGTGTTGGCAGGTACGCGCCAGGGTCCGCCGTCGGTGCGGAGCAGGAGGCGGTGCGCGCCGGGCGCGAGTGGGAGCGCCAGCAGGAACTCCCCCGCGCTGCCGGTCAGCGCAACCGGCTCCCAGTCGGTGAAGCTGCCCATCACCTCCACGCTGCGCGCACCGGCCGCCCGGATCCGCAGGGTGCGCGGGGTGGAGCCCGCGATGCCCACGAGCTCCACCACGGTCCCGGGCCGAGTCGGTAGGGGCACCCGCGCCCTTGGCCCCGAGAATCGCAGCCCCACGCTCGCCGATCGCATCGCGTCCGCGCCACGCACGAAATCGGCGGGCTGGCGGGCGACGTCGAGCGTGATGCCGATGCGCTCCGACGCCCGGAGGAGCACTCCCGCCGACCACGCCGCCTCCACCCGCTCCGCGGCGTCCCGGTCGTAGCGCGCACCCATGCTGGCGTCGAGCGTGCCCCATGCCACCTCCGTGCTCAGCCCCAGCGCGCCCTGGGTGTAGCGCACGGGCACCACGCCCGCGGGACGCCCGGGACTGTCATCGAAGAAGAGCTGGCCCTCCGCCGCCTGTCGGAAGACGGTCGCGGTGAGCGCCGCACGCGGGAGCCGCCACCACGCGCCGCCTTCGAGCCCCGCGCCGTGCAGCGCTCCGCTCTCGCGCCATGCCACGTGCGTCGTGGGCCGGAGCCAGAGCCCGGCCGGCCCGATCGGGTAGAGCAGGCGCACCATCGCGAGCATGCTCTCGCTCGGGCGAGACACGCTGCCGTACAGCGCGGCCGCCTCGCCGCCTGCCTCCCACGCGAGCGCGCCGGCCCCCACGCGCCTGCGCCACGCCGCGGCGCCCT
>JAQBPZ010000287.1 GCA_028287225.1 Gemmatimonadota bacterium | reverse complement strand
CCGCTGAGGATGCCGCCGAGCCCGCCGCCCCCCGCCGTCGCGCCCGGAGTCGCCGCGGCGCCACTGCCGTCGTTGCCCATCGTGCGCCGCGCCAGCGCGCTGAGCACGATCGGCGCCAGGATCATGAGGAGCTTCTTCGTCTTGTCCGAGCTCAGGCCGCTCGCCTGCTGCACGCCCTGCTCCACGTCGGGCTGGTGATGGCCGAGGATGGAGCCGAGGATGCCGCCGCCGGCGCCGCCTCCGCTGATCATCGACCCGATGTCACCGAGCGCGCCGCTGTGCGAGCCCATGAGGCCGTGGATCTCGGTTGCGCCCTGCGGCTGCCGGGCAGTGCTCGCCATGCCGCCGACGAGCGCCGGCAGCGCGGCGTTCACCGCCTGCTGCGTCGCGGCGGGGTCGGTGCCGAGCTGCTGGCCGATCTGCGCGATCTCCTGCGGGCCGAGGTGCTGCTGAACGACGTCGATGATGCTCGCCATGCCTGCTCCACGCTGTGAGGTGGACGAGCGGAAAGCGAGATCCGAGCCATGCTTCCTGAACGGCGTTGGCGGTTGGCGGTAGAAGCGTCCCGAGCTCTGACCGCTCTGCCAACGGCAACAGCAACGGCAAGGGCGTGAGCAGTTTGCGGTTTGCAGTGAGCGGTCGAAGCGTCCCGAGGTCTGACCGCTCACCGCCAACCGCTCACCGCAAACGCCCTTCAGCTTTTCCCGAGGTAGCGCGCCACCTTCTTCAGGTCGTTCACGAACGCGCGTTCCGCGGCGGCGTGCTCGCCACTCGGCGTGCGCAGCACGGCGCTCGGGTGTACGGTGACGAAGCCGGCGGCGGCGAGCTCCGTCGGCAGCACTCGGCCGCGCTGTGCGAGCACGCGGACGGCGGGGCCGAAGAGGGCGCGGGCGGCCGTTGCGCCGAGCGCGACGACGACGCGTGGCCGCACCGCGTCGAGCTCGGCGTCGAGCCACGGGTGGCAGGCGCGGATCTCGGAGGCGTTCGGTGACTTGTGGATGCGACGCTTGCCCGTGCCATCGGGCACCCACTTGAAGTGCTTCACCGCGTTGGTGACGTAGGTCGAGGCGCGGTCGATGCCCGCGCGCTCGAGGGCGGAATCGAGCAGCGCGCCCGAGGGCCCCACGAACGGATGGCCGGCGAGATCCTCCTTGTCGCCGGGCTGCTCTCCCACGAGCATCAGCGTCGCCTTCCGTGCGCCCTCGCCGAACACCGTCTGCGTGCCGACGCGCCACAGGTGGCAGCCGCGACACCCCGCCGCCGCCTTCCGGAGCGCCGGATACGAGAGGCGCGGCGGCAGGAAGTCGGCGGCGGAGCCCGTACCGCCGGCGGCGTCAGCGCGGGAGACGGGCACGCGCGCCGCTCAGGACTTGCGGCCCTGCGGCGTGGAGAACGGGTCGCCGTCCCGGAGCGCCTCGAGCTTGGTCAGCTCCGAGCGCAGCTCGGATTCGTCGTGCTGCTGGCGGTCCTCGGTGATGCGGTGCTTGCCCGGACGATTCGGCGTGCCCTCGGGCTGCGTCGGATCCGGCTTGTCGCGTCCCGTCGCGTTGATCTCCTGAAGGCGCTCCAGCGTCTTCTTCCCGTGCTGACCCTCGGCGTGGTCCTGTGCACCCTTGATGTTCCCTTCCGTCGGCTTGCCCATGCAGCGCTCCTCACGTGGGTGATTCGTGGCGTCGTGCATCGTGAACGGTGCACGCCAGGTTGCCAGGGCAGGGGGGCAATCACCGGGCCAGATCGCGTGCGAATGGCCGCGTCCGGCGCCGCGTGCCGGCGACGGCGAGATGATCGTCAAGTGCGGGGCCGCAGCCGCGATCCCGCCCTCCTTCGACTTCCCGTGAGCAGACTTCTCAAGCATTTCCTGAAAGGCGTCGTCCTGGTGGCGCCGCTCGCCTTCACCATCTACGTGTGCGTGCGGCTGTTCACCACGATCGACGGATGGCTCGGCATCCCGATTCCCGGCGTCGGCTTCGTGGTGACGATCGCGCTGATCACCCTGTTCGGCCTCCTCGCCAGCAACCTGCTCACCCGCGGCCTCCTCGCGGCGCTGGAGCGCGTGCTGGAGCGCCTGCCCTTCGTCCGGCTGCTGTACTCCTCCACCCGCGACCTGCTCAATGCGTTCGTGGGCGAGCAGCGCCGCTTCGACAAGCCGGTGCTCGTCACACCCTTTCCCGGCGGCGTGGCGCGCGCGATCGGGTTCGTGACGCAGGACTCGCTCACGTCGATCGGGCTGCCGGGGCACGTCACCGTCTACCTGCCGCAATCATACAACTTCGCCGGCTCCCTCCTGATCTTCCCCACGAGCGCGGTGACGCCGCTGCAGGCGGACAGCGCCGACGTGATGGCGTTCATCGTCTCGGGTGGCGTCACCGCGCTCCCACAGTCGAGCGCAGCGCTGACGACTCAGATTCAGCAGCCATAGATCGGGGACGGTAGCGGGTGCCCGAGCGGCTCCCCTCCGCGTCCTCCGCGGTTCATGCTCTTGAACGGCAAACAGCCTGGACCGCGGAGGACGCGGAGGACGCGCGCCCGAGCAGCACTGTGTCTACGCAACCGCGCTCCGCGCGACGGCAACGTCGAGCCACCCGAGGCGCATCGTTCCCCACAGGCCGATGAGGATCGCCTCGGCGGTGTCGTGACGCAGTGACGTCGGACGCGGTGCTCCGGACCAGGCGATGACTCGACGGGCGAGCTCCCCGGCGGTGCGCTTCGCGACGCTCGATGAGCGCTGCTCGCGCGGCAGGAGGAGCGCCGGGCGCCATTCGTCGGCCGTCACCCGGATCACGTCGAGGTGTCGCCGGGCCGCCTCGCGCTCCCACACGCCGAGCAGGGCGCCGCCGCCCTCGATGACGAGGGCGGTGACCGAGGGGGCCGCCTCCAGGATGCCCGGCACCGCTCGGCGCAGGGTGCCCTGCGTCGCGTAGTGCTGCGAGCGATAGCGCTGCAGCCGTCCGTCGTTGCCGAAGATCGCCAGCCCGGTACGAAGTCCGAGATCGATCGCGAGCAGTGACTCGAACGGCCCGTCGGGGACCCTGGCCCTACCCGGCACGCGGACGGCTCACGGCAGTGACCGCAGGCGTGCGCGGAACTCGCGGTAGCGCGCGTTGTCCCGCACGAGATTGCGACGCAGCGCGGGATCGATCGCGTCGATCTGCTGCTGCGTCGCACGCAGCCGCTCCTCCTCCATCGGGTGCGACGCGAAGAAGCTCTCGATCGCCATCGGCGAGCGCTGGCGTTCGTCGAGCAGCGTCCGGAAGAGCGAGGGGATGCCCTCCGGGTCCATGCCGGCGCGCAGCACGTTCACCACCGCCTCGGAGTCCGCCTCCGCCTCGTCGTCGCGGCTGTAGCGCGCGAACAGGGCGGCGCCGCCAACCTGGATGGCCGTCTGCGCCACGCCGTTGTCGCACCAGCCCGTGATCGAGCACCCGACGCCGATGACCGCGTTCGCGCGTGCGCCCTTCTGCATCTGCTGCACGCTGTGGCGGCGCACCACGTGCCCGATCTCGTGGCCCAGTGCGCCGCCCAGCTCGTCGAGCCGGTCGGCACGCTCGATCAGCCCGCGGTTCACGTAGATGAATCCGCCCGGGAGCGCGAAGGCGTTCACGTCGCTCCTGTCGACGACGAAGAAGCGCCAGTCCAGGTCGGCACGCGTGGTGCGGCTGGCGATCTCCACGCCCAGGCGCTGCACGTAGTCGGCGACGACGGGATCGCGCACGATCGGCAGCTGCGCGTTGACCTGCTGCGCGTTCTCCCGGCCAACGCGCACCTCCTCCGCCTCGTCCAGCGAGCAGGCGATGCAGAGGAGCAGGACCAGGCTCGCCAGGCGAGTCCGACCGGCCGTCATCGCGGAGCGCCGGCCATCAGCGCGTCCGACACTCGCTCGCGCTGCTGGTCGTTGCGGCTGAAGAGCAGGGCGAGGAGGTTGTCGTTCTGGATCGCCGTGGCCTCGCCGCGCATCGTCAGGCTGGCCGCCGGGGTGATGAAGTGCAGGGTGTCGAGCGAGCGTCCGGCGCGCGCGCGCGCCACGGTGTCCGCGAACAGGTACACGGCGAGCGTCGCCGAGCCGATGCCGTAGACCTTCGGCGCGATGCCGAGGGCGGGCAGGTCGGGCGGCGTCGCGTCGCGGCGCGGGGCCACGCCGGCCTGCTCCAGCCGCGTGAACACCTGGCAGTCATTCCAGTGGCCGGTGCGCTCGCACGCCGGCTTCGCCGGCGCGGCCGGCCCCCCGGCGG
>JAQBPZ010000281.1 GCA_028287225.1 Gemmatimonadota bacterium | reverse complement strand
CTTGCGAAAGGTGCCCGGCAGCGACAGCAACCCCCACGAGCCTTCCAGGATGATGAAGCCGAGGTTCCCGTCGCGGACCGCGGCGTAGGTGAGGAAGATGGACCCGACGAGGTTCAGGCCATTGTACGCGCGGCTCTCGCGGGCCAGCCGGCCGCGCTGGAGGGCGAAGTAGGCCGCGAGAATGAGGGCGGCGCCGATCAGCGACGCGATTTGATCGAGGAGATGCATCCCGTCAACTTAAGGGTCTCCTCCTCACGCCACCTCCCCTTCCGCCGTCGCATGCCCTGGCTCCGTCTCTCACTCGCCCTCGCCGGTCGTGCCCTGCGCCGCCCCTCCACCGGTGCGGCACTGCTGCGCGTCGGCTGGCGCTTCCGGCGCCGCGGATGGTGGCGTCGCATGCCGTTCCTGCCGTTGCCCTCGCGCGACTACCTGCGCTGGCGCATGCACACGGCCTACGGCGACGCGGACGTCGTGCCCCCGGCGGCCGACATCGAGCGTTACGCACGGTGGGCGGTGCGCGACGGCTGAGGACCGGTTGTCGCGCTCTCCGGTCGCGGTCGGCACATCGCTTGCCCAGGGAGAGACTGCCGGTCATGGGGATGGCCGACACGCGCGCCGCGCGGCTTTCGCTCCGTCATTGGAGGTCGTGGTCCATGTCGTCCGTCGTTTCGTCGCGCCCCTCGCGCGGCGCGCCTGTCCGTCTTGCGCGCCTGAGTGCCTTCACCCTGCTCGCGGCGGTCGCGGGCGCGTGTTCGGACACGGGAGTCCTCGAGCCCACGGCGCCGTCCAGCGCGCCGACGTCGGCCTCGCATCACCTCACGCCGGCCGGCGGCGCCGTCTGTGGCGACGCGACCGTCGCGCGGCTGCGCGTGGTGACCATCCAGTCCTTCTTCGGGCGGGGCGACAAGGGCCAGACCATCGGCTCGGTGACCGTGAACAACGTGCGTGACCACCTGCACGTCGTCTACACCGTGGACGCCGGCTGGGAGCTGGCGACGACCAGTGCCATCGTCGTCGCGAAGCCCGGCGACATGGCACGGCGCACCGGACGCGACGCGCGGCACATGCCGAACTACCGGTCGCACGCCGCCGGGACGCGGACGTACGAATACGACATCATGCTCGCCGACCTCGGTGTCGGCAGCGACGGGAAGCTCGTCGTCGTGCCGATGGCCGAGGTGCGCGAGACGAGCCGACGTGGCGCGAGCAATGTGCCGGCGACCGCGGGCAACACCTCCATCCGCGTCGGCTCCATCGAGCTGAGCTACCTGCCGTACAAGGTGCAGGCGTGCGCGCCGACCACCACGCCGGCGCCGCCCCCGGGGGGCGGCGGCACCCGGGTCGGCGCGGTGACGATCACCTTCGACGACGGCTACCGGTCGCAGTACGACAACGCCTTCCCGATCATGAAGAAGTACGGCCTGGTCGGCAACCTCGCCGTCAACAGCCGCCCGGTGGACGAAGGGTGGTCGGACTACGTGACCCTCCCGATGGTGAAGGCGCTGCACAAGGCGGGGTGGGCCGTGGTGAACCACACGTGGGACCACAAGGACCTCGCGACGATCGCCAGCGACGCCGAGCAGGAAGCCGAGATCTCCCGGAACCGGGACTGGATCGAGAAGAACGGGTTCCGTGGCGCGTGGATCTTCGTCGTGCCCTTCCACAGCTGGGGCAAGTCGACGCTGTCGTTCGCGAAGGAGTACTCGGAGGCGACGCGCGGCTACAGTGCGCAGCAGCTGCGCACCCCGCAGCAGTGGACGCCGCAGACCGACTTCCTCCAGAGCTGGCCGCCGCAGGATCCCTACAAGCTCACCGGCGACGAGCCGCTCGCGCCCGGCGTGAACATCGAGACGGCGAAGCAGGAGCTCCGCGTCTACCTGGAACGCGCGCGGACGGAAGGAAAGTTCGTCGATATCTTCTTCCACCGCGTCGATCCGGATCGCGTCGCCGACTTCGAGGCCGTGGTGAAGATCATCGCCGAGTACAAGGCGCTGGTGCGTCCGTACGACGCGCTGGTGAAGTCCAACGGCGCCACCGTGCTCGTGTCGCGCTGAGCGGACGAGGCTCGGGAGCTTGCGGACGGGGCCGGTCGATCACGACCGGCCCCGTGGCGCATGCGGCGCTTGCGCCGGTTGTTCAGTTGCCCAACATGCGCGAGCTTTGAGGGATGTCGTGTCCTCCCTCGGCGCCGGCGCTCGATCCCGCCGCCATGACGCGCCTGGCCAAGGCGCAGGCGTATGCGCTCGGGTTCCACCTCGCGGGCGTCGCGGCCCTTGGGCCGTCGGAGACGGCCGATCGGTTCGAGGCGTGGCTCGACGCGGGCTATGCCGGGGAGATGGACTACCTCGCGCGGGGCGCGGAGAAGCGGCGCGACACGCGGCTGCCGAAGCCCGGCACGACGCACGCGCTCGTCGTCGCCCTCGACTACGGCGGGCGCGAGCCGAGCGGCCCGGTGGCGCGCTATGCGCGGGGCGAGGACTACCACGACGTGATGGACCGGCGGCTGCGCGAGCTGCACCGGCGTCTCGAGCGCGAGGTCGGACATCAGATCGACGGCAAGCCGTACGTGGACACCGGCCCGCTGCTCGAGCGGGATCTCGCGCGGCGCGCGGGGCTCGGCTGGTTCGGCAAGAACACGAACCTGCTGCATCCGGCGCGCGGCTCGTTCTTCTTTCTCGGCGCGCTCGTGCTCGACCTGGCGCTCGAGCCGGATGCACCGTTCGCGACGGACCACTGCGGCAGCTGCACGCGCTGCATCGATGCGTGTCCCACCGGCGCCATCGTGGCCCCGCGGGAGCTGGACGCGACGCGGTGCATCTCCTATCTCACGATCGAGCAGCGGGGCGAGATTCCCGCGGCGCTGCGGCCGCTCGTGGGCGAGCTGCTGTACGGGTGCGACATCTGCCAGGAGGTGTGCCCGTGGAACGTGAAGTTCGCACAGGCGCTGGAGGTGCCGGAGTTCGCGCCGCGCGAGGTGCTCGCGGGAAAGGATGCGCGAACGCTCGCACGCGACATCCTGGCGATGACGCAGGAGGAGTTCTCCCGCGCATTCAGCAGGTCACCGATGAAGCGCGCGAAGCTGCGGGGGCTGAAGCGCAACGCCACGGTGGTGCTCGGGAACCTCGGCGCGAGCGAGGACGTGACCGTCCTCACGCAATCGCTCGATGACTCCGAGCCGCTCGTGCGTGAGCACGCGGCGTGGGCGCTCGCACGCGTGCGACGCCGAGAGCGCTAGTTCTCCGCGCTCTGGCGATTCGGGGCGACCCACTCAGGCATCGACCGCTTCATGAAGATATCAAACATCGGGACGGTGAACGCGGTGTCTCCATGCTGCGGGCTGTACACCATGCCTTTGCGAATCAACTCCTGCAGAAAATACGGATAGCCTTTGGTGCGCTCGACGATGGCCGACAGCGCTGCGGCCTCAATCTCGGCTCCCTCGCTCCGTAGTGGCCCACGGATGGCGCGCTCGGCGTCCGTTTGTCCCAGCGCTCCCACCTCTGGATAATCGAACAGCCGCTCGGCGTAGGACTTCGCCTCGCCCGCAAGCGCCGCGAGAGACGGGAGGCCCGCACCAAAGAAGGCGAGAGGTAGACCCCGCTGGCCGATTCTGTGGATCGAGACGATCAGGGCAGCAAGATCCTCGGCCGAGAGGTACTGGACTTCGTCGAGCAGGAGCGCGACAGCCGTGTCCGCGGCCCGCGCCGCCTCCCCGACGAGGAGGAGGAGGTCGGGGAGATCGGTTTCGAGATGCCCAGAGGCAGCAACTCCCGGCTCGCTTACCCCGCCCTCCACCTCTCCGACCTTCACCTTGAAGACGCTTGCGAACCCTTGCAACCCACGGAGTGCGCGGGTTGCGATGGCTCTTGCCTTCTCGACCGTGCTCAGCCGATCGAGTAGCAGCCTCAGCGGTGGCACCAGCATGTCGGCCAGCCGACGATTCTCCGGCGCTTCGAGCTCAATGGTTCGATAGTACGCCAACACGAACGGGTTAGAGGGAAATTGAGGAAGCTTATTCCCTCATACCCTAAAGCACCCGAAACTCCCGCAACATGTCCGAATACCGGAGCGCGACCACCCTTAAGGCCGGGTTACCCCAAGGAAGAGGGCGCTACCGATGCGACTTCCGGAGGGTCCCACATCCTGTAGACAGCGGGATCGCTCGCACCGCGGAAAGCGCCACCGAGATGAAGCGCGCACCCTGCTGCGCCGCTCCCTGCGGGCTCGCACGGCTTCCCCGCATCGAGCCGGATCGTTCTCGCAGCCGTGCGCGATGCTGACGCCCTGCAGGCCGGCCGCCAGCTCGACGCGATCGCCCGCCCCGCCTATATCCGGTCCGCGCCGGTCGCGTCGAGGATGAAGAGCGTCTCCACGGCGACGCCGAGGACGCGGGCGAGCTTCATGGCGAGGAGGACGGACGGCACCATCCGCCCCGCCTCGATCGCGTTCACCGACTTGCGCGTGACGCCCGCGCGCTCCGCCAGCTCGGCCTGCGTGAGGTCGTGGATCGCGCGCTGGATGCGCAGGGTGTTCCGCAGCGCCTCATCCGGCATCGGCCCCGTCGCGGTCGAGATACAGGAACACGACGAGCAGCGTGGCCAGGCCGAGGGTGATCGTGGCGCTCGCCATCGCGATCACGGCGCGCAGCGAGGGCAGGGACTCGAGCAGAAGCGCGAGCGGCAGCTGTACCACCAGCACCACGACGAAGGCCACGCGCCGCGCGCGGTCCATGTTGCTCCGGCGCCACTCGTCCTCGACGATCGCGCGCACCTCGGGGATCCGCGCATCCCAGCGCTCCCCGCCGAGCGTGCGCTGGAGGCCGGCCGCGATCACGACCGCCACGATCCAGAGCGGAGCGAGGGCGCGGGACCAGGTCGACGAGGCCGGATGGAAGGCCATCGCGACGCAGACCACTCCCACCGCGACGACGAGCAGGAGGAGGACCGTCATGCTCTGACGGCTGAAGCGGAGGAACTTCTCCGAACGCGACTGCAGGGGGCCAGCCATCGAGCGCTCCGCGGGTGAGGTACGAGTCAGTGCATATGCTTGCGGCGGGATATGTAACCTATCGGTTTCTTTTTGGCAACTATCGGTTTCACCCGGACTGTTTCGGTGCGGACCGGTTTATCTTTGCGGCTCCCCTCCCCTGAATGCCGACGGCCGGCGTTCCGCCCCGACGCATCGGTTCGTCATGCCCAACTTCGTCCGCGCCCTCCGCGGGGCCTCGGCCGTCCTGCTCGCCGTGCACGCTCCGGCGATCATCGTGCTCGCGGCGCTCGGTGCCCCGTGTCGCGCCGGTGCGCAGGAGCGGCAGAATCCTCAGCCCGCCGAGGCGACGCTCGCCCCCGCGTCCGCCGGACATGGCGCGGGGGTCACGCTCCGCGCCGTGCGCGCCACGGCGCGCATCGTCGTGGATGGTCGTCCGGACGAGGCGGCGTGGAGCGCAGCACCGCCGATCACCAGCTTCACGCAGATGGATCCCGACGAGGGACGGCCGGCATCGCAGCCGACCATCGTTCGCATCCTGTTCGACGAGGAAGCGGTCTACGTGGCGGCCACGCTCGTGGACCGGCATCCGGTGTCGCTCCGCCTCGCGCGTCGCGACGCGACCTTCACGGACTCGGACGTGTTCGCCGTGCAGTTCGACAGCCAGCACGATCATCAGACCGCGTACCGGTTCGCGATCAACGCGTCGGGCGTGAAGCGCGACGAGACGATGAGCTCCACGGGCGGGGGCGGAGGCGACCCGTCGTGGGATCCGGTGTGGGAGGGGCGCACGACGGTCACCGACTCGGGCTGGACGGTGGAGATGCGCATCCCGCTCAGCCAGCTGCGCTTCCAGCCGGGCGATGCGCAGACGTGGGGGGTCCAGCTCGAGCGCCGCATCGCGCGCAACCAGGAGTACGACGTATACGCCTTCACGCCGAAGAAGCAGCGCGGTGGCCCGCCGCGTTTCGCGCACCTGGACGGCGTGGGCGCTCGTGGCGGCGCGCACCGGCTCGAGCTGCTGCCGTACCTGCTCACGAGCGCGGACTATCGCGCCGTTCCCCTCGCGGCTGGGGCCGACTTCGCCAATCCGTTCCGCGGGCCCTCGGCCTATCGCGGGGGCGTGGGCGGCGACGTCAAGTTCCGCATCACCTCGAACGTGACGCTCAACGCCACGGTGAATCCCGACTTCGGACAGGTGGAGGCCGATCCGGCGCAGATCAACCTCTCCGCGTTCGAGACGCGGCTCGAGGAGCGCCGGCCGTTCTTCGTGGAGGGCGCGGAGGTCTTCCGGTTCGGCAGCACCCTGAACCGCGGCGTGCAGATGCTCTACTCGCGCCGGGTGGGGCGTGCGCCACAGGGGTCGGCGCCGGGCTCGGCCGCGTACGTCGATGCGCCGTCCACGGCCACGATCCTCGGCGCCGCCAAGGTCACGGGCAAGACGGCGAACGGCTGGGCGTTCGGGATGCTCGAGGCGGTCACGGGTCGCGAACGAGTGTCATGGGCGGATTCGGCAGGCGACCGGCGGGAGACGGAGATCGAGCCGGCCACGAGCTACCTCGCTGCGCGGGTGCGGCGCAGCTCGGCGTCGGGCGGCACCGCCGCGGGGGGCATCCTGACCGCCGTGAACCGGGCCTTCGAGGACCCCGCGCTCGCCGACGCGCTTCGCGCGTCGGCCTACGTGGCCGGCGCCGACTACCGGCACGAGTGGGGCAACCGCGACTACAGCTTCGTGGCCGAGCTCACGTCGAGTCTGATCGACGGCACCGCGCCCGCGGTGCTCCGCACGCAGCGCTCCTCCGCGCGCTTCTTCCAGCGTCCCGATGCGCCACACCTGACGCTGGATTCGTCGGCCACGATGCTGCGCGGCTATGCGTCGTACGTGGCGATCGGAAAGTTCGCCGGCGCCTGGCAGCGGAATGCGCGCGCCTGGGTCACGAGCCCCGGCTACGAGATCAACGACATCGGCTTCCAGACCGCCGCCGACCGGCGCGGCGTGAACGTGGACGTCAGCTACCGCGACGAGGTGCCGGGACGGCATTTCCGGCGATGGGAGGCGAGCGTGGATCCCGAGGTATCGTGGAACCTTGCCGGCGATCGGGTGGGCGGAAAGTTCGGCGTGAACGCCGGTGCGACTCGGCTCGACCTGTGGACGGGGAATGTGAGCCTTGATGTCACGCCCGCCTCGCTCGACGACCGCCTCACGCGGGGCGGCCCGCTGGCGCGCCGCCCCGAGGAGCGCGCCGTGCGCGCGAGCGTCTCGTCCGGTCCGCGCGGGTCCGTGTCGTTCAGCGCGAGCGCCGAGCGGAAGAGCACCGATGCCGGCGGCATGGCGTCGCGAGCCGAAGTCGTCCTCACCCTTCGCCCCACGAGCAACCTCGAGCTGCGCGTGGGGCCGGCGCTCGAGCGGAGCCACGTGATCGGGCAGTACGTGACGTCGGTGGGGGATTCCCTCGCATCGGCCACCTTCGGGCGGCGCCACGTGTTCGCGACGCTCGACCAGGCCACGCTGTCGGTGGGTCTTCGCGCCAACGTCGCCATGTCGCCGACGCTCACCTTCGAGAGCTACGTGCAGCCGTTCGTGTCGAGCGGCGACTACGGCGCGCTGAAGGAGCTCTCGGCGCCGAGGACGTTCCAGTTCACGCGCTACGGGATCGACGCGGGCACGGTGTCGCGCGACTCGACGGGCTTCTTCGTCATCGATCCCGATGGAGCGGGGCCGGCGCCGAGCTTCCAGGTGCGCGACCGGAACTACTCGTATCGCTCGCTTCGCGGCAATGCCGTGCTGCGCTGGGAGTGGCGTCCCGGATCGACGGCCTTCCTCGTGTGGCAGCAGAACCGGGAGCTCAGCCGCACGGCGGAGGGAGAGCTCGCGCGCGATGACCGGATCGGCCGGTTCGACCCGTACGGCGCCGCGCGCGGTCTGTTCGCGCTCGCACCGCAGAACTTCCTGCAGATGAAGGTGGCCTACTGGCTGAATCCGTGACGGTGCGCGGAGCCTGCTGAAGTCACGCCCGCCGCACCGACCAGAGCGCGCCGACCAGCGCACCGAGAGAATGGCGGATCATGTCGAGGGTCGGCGTCGAACGTGCCGCCGCCGGTCGGATTCTCGGGCATCAGCACTCCTCGTTCCGGTCTGCCGGTTGGGGTGCACGCCATGGGCCATCCCTGCTTTCCCGCTCGTGCTGCTTGTCGTACGCGAATTCCTGCGAATGGGCGGCGAATCGACGCGACCTGTTCCACAGTGGGAGATTCGAGAGGATTCGCTACACATTCGCAGAAATTCGCGTACGCTGACAGGCCCTTCACGAGGCGCGCCAGGCTAGCCCTCGCCGCCCCCCGACCGCTCCTCCACCTGCGTGACCGCCGCCGGGGGGGCGGACCGCGCGCCGCGGCGAGCGAGCGCGAGAAAGAGGAGTCCCACCACGAGGATGACGAGTCCCCACGAGAGGTCGATGTTGTGCCCGAGCGACCGTGCGAAGCTGTCGGAGCGCTCCACCAGTCCGTAGCCGGCGAGGATCACGCCGAGCATGGTGAACAGCGCGCCAATCGGGATCCGGATGTCGAGCTGCATGTCGCCTCTCCCTAGAAGAACACGATGTTGAGCACGAGGGTCATGCCGAGCACGAGGAGCGCGAGCGGTCCGACGCGGCGGTACCAGGGCTCGCCCGCTTCCACCGGGCGGTCGGTGAGGGCGTAGACCAGCCCGCGCAGCTCCTCATCGGGACGCGCGCGCGTGACCAGGCTCACGAGGATGGTGACGACGAAGCAGGTGCCCCACGCCCACGTGGCGGTGCGGAAGTTCTGCGCCATCTCGCTCGGGTAGCTCACGAGCACCGTGCCGAGCCATCCGCCCTTGATGCCCACCGCGGATCCCAGCGGAAGGGACAGGCCATGATGCACCGCCGCCGCCAGCGTGCCGGCCACCAGCCCCCAGAACGCGCCGTGGCCGGTGGTGCGCCGCCAGAACATGCCGAGCAGGAAGGTGGCGAACAGCGGGGCATTCACGAACGCGAACACCAGCTGCAGCATGTCCATGATGTTGTTGAACTGCGTCGTGGCGTAGGCCGTCGCCATCGAGAGCGCGATGCCGACGATCGTGGACGCGCGTCCCATCCAGAGGTAGTGCTGGTCGCTCGCGCCGCGCCGGAGGTAGGCCTGGTAGATGTCGTACGTCCAGACCGTGTTGAACGCCGTCACGTTGCCCGCCATGCCGCTCATGAAGCTGGCCATCAGCGCGGTGAGGCCCAGGCCGAGCATGCCGGGCGGGAAGTAGTGCGCCAGCATCATCGGGATGGTGAGATCGTAGTTCGGCGTGCCGTCCGCCTTGATCGGGAGGGCGAACTGCGTGACGCCGGCCTTCGTGGTGAGCGCCAGCGCGATCATGCCGGGCAGGATCACGAGCGCGGGGAAGAGCATCTTCGGGAAGGCCGCGATGAGCGGGGTCCGGCGCGCGGCGCTCATCGAGTCGGCCGCCATGGCGCGCTGCACCACCAGGAAGTCGGTGGTCCAGTAGCCGAACGAGAGCACGAAGCCGAGCCCCATGGTCATGCCGAGCCATTCCACGCCCATGGGGTTGCTGGACGCGTCGCCGAGATGCCGCCAGCTCTGCGTGTATGCGCCCGGGGCGAACCCATGCTGCGTCGCGGCCAGCGCGAGGCGATCGGTGAGCCCGGCCCATCCGCCCACGTCCTGCATGCCGAGGTACACGAGCGGGATGAAGCCGGCGACGATGAGGAAGAACTGGAGCACCTCGTTGTAGATCGCCGAGGTGAGGCCGCCCAGGAAGATGTAGAGGAGCACGATGACCGCGCTCACGAGCACGCTGACGGTGAAGCTCCAGCCGAGGAGGACGCCGAGCAGCAGCCCCATGGCGTACATCGAGATGCCGCTGGAGACGACCGTCATTGCCGCGAACGAGATCGCGTTGAAGCCGCGCGTCTTCTCGTCGAAGCGGAGCTTGAGGTACTCGGGCACCGAGCGGGCGCGCGAGCCGTAGTAGAACGGCATCATGAACACGCCCACGAACACCATGGCCGGCACGGCGCCGATCCAGTAGAAGTGGCTCGTCGCAATGCCGTACTTCGCGCCGGACGCCGCCATGCCGATGACTTCCTGCGCGCCCAGGTTCGCCGAGAGGAAGGCGAGGCCGGCGACCCACGCGGGCAGCGAGCGGCCCGAGAGGAGGAAGTCCGACGAGGAGCGCGTGCTCCGGCGCAGCGCCGCGCCGATCCCGAGCACGAAGGCGAAGTACAGCCCCAGGATCAGGTAGTCGATCGCCCCGAGGTGGATCGTGTGCACGCGGGCCGTCCGGAATCGGGAGTTGGCGCGGAACGACGGGAGCTGGCGAGCGGATAGCTATGAGCCGGCTGTGTGGCCGTCAAGCAGCAGCGGGCCCACGCGCGGCGCTGCTTCCCCTGCTCCGTTGCGACGCGGCGCCTCCGGCACGACAGGGCATGCACACGGTCGGTCGAGCGGCCGTTACAGCGCCCAGGGCTTCGGCGGCGGCACGGTCATCTCGCGGATCGTCTCGTACCATGCGGTGCCGGGCGAGAGCCGCGCGAGGTAGTTCCCGAGCCGCGCGCGCGCGGGCGCCCCGCGGAAGGTGACGGCGCTCCGCACCCCCTCGGCCACCCGCTCGTCGCCGAAGTACGGCGCGAGGGGCGCGCGCTCCGGCGTGTGCAGGATGGCCTGCGTCACCACGTCCACGAGCGCATCCTCCACCGCGTGCAGCCGGTCGCGCACCGCGGGCGGCTGCGCCGCGACCCATCGCGCGATGCTCTCCCGGTGCATCGGCTCGATGCGCACCCGCTGCACGAGCGCGTCGCGGAGATCGATCCAGTTGCGCTCCAGGAACCATGTCGGGATCGCGGGCGCCTCGGCACCCTGCGCCAGGATGGCGACGACCACCGCGTGCATCCGTGGTCGGAGCCGCCGCGCCCGCTCCGCCATCAGCCGCTCGGTGAGCGCCTGCCGGCGCGGGACGGCGGACACCTCCGGGTTGGTGGTGAGCGCCGGCGTCTCGCGTCCGCCGCCCCAGTCGGCTCGCATGATCTCCTCGCGGGCGCGCTGCGCGAGGCCGGCGTCGAGCGTCCCGCTCGCATTCAGCAGCACGCCCACGAGGGCGTCGCGCGCCGGGGCCGCCTCGTCATGCCGGGCGGCGTACCTGACCAAGCTCCGCACGTCGCGCTCGCTCGGCGTTCCCTCCAGGTACTCGAGCGCCACGAGCCCCAGCTCGGTCGCGGCTTCGCGTCCCAGGGTGAGGGGAACCTGGTCGGCATCCGCGAGGATGGCCGCCAGCGGCGTGGACAGCGTGGTGGAGATCATGTCGGTGAGCTGGGGCGCCGGCCTGGACCAGCCGGGGTGTGGCGCGCGGGTCTAGCACGACCCGTGATACGTTGAGTCTACGCAGACGAACCCATCCGCGCAGCGGGGCGGAGCGCAGCGGCGGCGCCGGAGCTCGGCTGCCTCGGCGGACTCAGCCGGGTTCGAGAGCTCCGGCCGTCCCGTCACCACGGGCGTCAGGGCCCGGTGCCTGCCTCACGCTCACGCGACGGGAATCATTCATGCGCCCCGGCGATTCAAGTCGCGCGCCACATGCGCCCGACGCTTGCAGCAGGCGCCACGCACGGCACCGCGACCCTCACACCACGCATCATGACACCGCAGACGCGCCTGCTCGGCAAGACCGGCCTCCAGATCGCCCCGCTCGTGCTGGGCGCCAACGTGTTCGGGTGGACCGCCGACGAGGCGACGAGCTTCTCCGTGCTGGACGCCTTCGTCGATGCCGGCTTCGGGGCCATCGACACCGCCGACTCCTACTCCACGTGGGTGCCCGGGAACTCGGGCGGCGAGTCCGAGACGATCATCGGGCGCTGGCTCAAGCGGAACCCGGGCAAGCGCGACCGCGTGCAGCTGCTCACGAAGGTCGGCTCCGACATGGGCGGCCCCGGACGCGGTGGACTGTCCGCGCGCTGGATCCGGCAGGCGGTGGAGGAGTCGCTGCGGCGGCTCCAGGTGGACGTGATCGACCTGTACCAGTCGCACAAGCCCGACGCGAGCACGCCCTACGAGGAGACGTTGTCGGCATACGAGGCGCTCATCAAGGCGGGCAAGGTGCGGGCGATCGGCGCCTCGAACCTGGACGCGACGCAGCTCGCCGACTCGCTGCGCGTGGCCGATGCGAAAGGCCTGCCGCGCTACCAGACGCTGCAGCCGCAGTACAACCTGTACGACCGGGACAGCTACGAGGGCCCGCTGCGCGACCTCGCGATTCGCGAGGGGCTGGGGGTGATCCCCTACTACGGGCTCGCGTCCGGATTCCTGACGGGGAAGTACCGCTCCCCCGACGACCTGTCCAAGAGCCCGCGTGGCGGTGGCGTCGCCCGCTACCTCGACGCGCGCGGCATGCGCATCCTGGCGGCGCTGGACGAGGTGGGCGGCCGGAACTCCGCGCAGCCCGCGGAGGTGGCGCTCGCGTGGCTGATGCAGCGCGAGGGCGTCACGGCACCGATCGCGAGCGCGCGCTCTCGCGAGCAGCTCGCGAGCCTGCTGCACGCGGCCGACCTGCACCTCTCGTCCGACGACGTGGCCACGCTGGACAGGGCGAGCGCGTGAGCCTCTCGCGCCGCGGTCCCTCCCGCGGTACTGCCACGTTCAGGTGATCGAACGGCGACACGCGCCGTTCCCATCACTCGCCCCCGGACGCTCGTTCACGGTCGTTCTCCGTCGGGTCCCTCAGTCGAAGGGGATAGACGATTGAACAGATGGAGACGGGTCAGAACGGATCGGGCGCTCGGACGACCCGGGCGTGCCGATTCCGGCCCGTCAGCATCCAGGACTCATGGGACATTCTGGGGGTGTGGCGCCGTACCCCTCCGTGAGCGGCCACCGCCGAGGGTGTCAGCCGTTCGATCCATGCCATCCGTCGGATGCAGTCTCCCCCTTCGGCTGAGTGACTCACGGGCGCGCGGCGCGGCGCAGGCCGTCGCCGCGCGTGAAGAGGCCCGGCAGCGACACGGGGATGGTGCCCTGGATGGCCCCGCGTCCGAGCACCGCCTCCGCGGCGGCGCGCTCGAGGTCGTCCGCCACCCCGTACGCGACGAGATACGTGCCGACGCCCGGGAACTGGCGCAGCAGGTACGGATTCCCGAACGACACCACCGTCGCGCGCTCATGCGTGCCCAGCCAGTCGATCCAGCCGGCGATGTGCGGCGGGATCGCGAAGCGCCCCTCGCCCTCGATGCGCCGCACGTAGGTCGCCACCACCACGCGGCCGGCCGCGCGGACGGCGCGCGCGATGGAGTCCAGCTGCGCCGGCGTGCTGTACGGCCCGATGCGGAACACGCCCGCGTTCGCGATGCCCTGGCGCATCGTCGCCGCGAACACGCGGCCGGCGCGCAGCTCGGTCTCGGGCAGGTACTGCACGACCACCGTCCGCGCGCCGCGCGCCGCGGGCACCAGCGAGTCGCGGTCGCGCAGCAGCGTGATCGCGCGCCGCGCGATGTCGGCGGCGATCGCCCGATGCTCCGGCGATCCCACGACGTCGCGCAGCGTGTCCAGCGGGACGAACCGTGCGGTCGCCAGCCCGGTGCGCGCCTTGAGCTCCAGCACCCGCCGCACCGCCGAGTCGATGCGCGCCCGGGAGATGTCGCCGCGCTCCACCGCCGCCACCAGCGCATTCACCGCCTCCGTGGGGTCGCTCGGCTTGAGCAGCACGTCGGCACCGGCCTTCACCGCCAGGATGGAGCTCTTCGCGGTCGTGTAGCCCTTGCCGATGCCGCCCATCGTCATCGCGTCGGTGATCGCGAGCCCGGTGAAGTGCAGGGTGTCGCGCAGCAGCCCGGTGATGATGCGCGGGGCGAGCGTCGCCGGCGTGGTGGCGTCGCCCTGCACCGCGGGCAGCGCGATGTGCGCTGTCATCACCATCCCCGCGCCCGCCCCGATGCCGGCGGCGAACGGCACCAGCTCCACCGTATCCAGGCGTGCCATGGATGCGCGCACCTGCGGCAGCCCCACGTGCGAGTCCACGTCGGTGTCGCCGTGTCCCGGGAAGTGCTTGATGGTCGCGATCACCCCCGCGTCCTGCGAGCCCTTCACGAATGCCGCCGACAGGGCGGCGACGCGCCGCGCATCCTCGCCGAACGAGCGCGTGTTGATGACCGGGTTCGCGGGGTTGTTGTTGACGTCGACCACCGGGGCGAAGTTCGCCAGGATGCCGACGGCCTTCGCCTCCTCGCCGATCGCGCGGCCCACGTCGTACGCGTCGCGCTCACGGCCGGTGGCCGCGATGGCCATTGCATTGGGAAACACCGTGGCGCCCCCACCATAGATCATGTAGTGCGCGAAGACGCCGCCCTCGAGACGTCCGAGGTTGGGCTCCAGGTCCGCGCCCACCAGCAGCGGCACGCGCGCCGCGCGCTGCATCGCGTTGATCTTCTCGGCCACTTCCATGGGCGAGCCGAGCGACATGGTGACATGCCCCACGTGATCCTGCCGGATCCAGCGCAGCACCTCGGCGAAGCTGGAATCGCGGGTGTTGGTGTAGTCGCCGAGCACCCACACGCTGATCATCTGCCCCACGCGCTCGCGCAGGGAGAGCGACGCGAGCGTTGCCTCCACCCACTCGCGCTGCGCCGCGGTCAGCGGCACGCGCGGATCGATGTTCGGCGCCACCGGGGCGATGGCCGGCGGTGCCGCGGGGCGGGCGTCGGCGGGCAGCGTGAGCGAGACGAGCAGCGGGCGGTGGTCCGACGCGCGGGTGTCCACCACGCGGGCGCCGGTGCACCGCACCGCGCCGGTGGTGAACAGGTAGTCGATCCGCTTCACCGGCGTGGCTGCCGGAAAGGTGAGGCCCTCACCGGTGGCGCAGCTCGTCCACGCGTCCTGCAGCCCCGCCAACCGCAGCGCCGACTGCACCGCGCTCTCCGGGGTGGAGTTGAAGTCCCCGCCCGCGACCACCAGCCCGTCCGTCTGCCTGGCGCGCGCCACGATACCCGCGACGACGTCGCCCTCCTGCCGCCGCCAGCGGTCGTCGCTGGAGGGATCCAGGTGCGTGGTGATGACGGTGAGGCGTCCGCGCGGCGAGGCCACGCGCACGCGCAGCGCACCACGCGGCTCGTGCGACCCGCCGGCGCGCTCCTGCGGCGGCGTGACCGGCAGGTGAATCAGACTGTCATTGATAATCGGCCACCGCGACAGGATGGCGACGCCGTACTTTCCGCCTTCGTAGTCGAGGGCGCTGCCGAAGGCGACGTGGAACCCGGTGCGCTGCGCGAGGCGCGCCGGCTGGTCCACGTTCCCGGACCGGCGCGTCCCCTGGTCCACCTCCTGGAGGAGCGCGAGGTCGGCGCCGGTGGAGCGCACGAGATCGGCGACGGCATCGAGGTTGTCGCGCCCCTCCGCATCCTTGCCCGCATGGATGTTGAACACCAGCACGCGCGCGTCACCCGCAGGCAGGGGCGCGACGACCGGGGCCGGCGCGGCACACCCGGCGGCGAGAAGGACGGCGGCGGCGAGGGCGTGACGTGGGATCGGCAGCATCGACGGTAACCGCTGGCGGGTGGCTCGGCCTGACGCGGCCGTGGGGGCACAGGAAAACGTAGGAGCGGTGCGCGGGCGGGGGGAGTGCGGGCAGCTCCATGGCTCGGCAAGACTGCTTCAACTGCTTCAACTGCTTGAAGAGCTTCAATGCAGAGGCCGCAGAGGGAACAGCGAGGATGCAGAGGAAGACACATTCTGGCGCCCTCCATGCTCCTCTCTGTGTCCTCTGTGTCCTCTGTGGTTAAGTGCTCTTCGACGGCGTTTTACCACAGAGGTCACAGAGGACACAGAGGTGAAATGCAGTCCTCTGCGTCCTCTCTTTTCTTCTCCGCGTCCTCTGCGTTGAAGCAGTTCAAGCTGTTCAAGCAGTTGAAGCTGTTCGAGCAATTGAAGGCTTCAGCCTGCGCGCGTTCGGTACTGGACCACCGAAGGCTCCGCCCTACCGTGCGGCACCATCAACGGAGCGCTGGCAATGCCGTACACCGTCTGGAGCCGAGGCCGCCTGATCGGCCATACCGACCTGGGCTTCCGTCGCGCGATGCGGCGGGCCCGCTGCGGCTGGTTCCTTCCCACCCCCGAGGGCGAGCGGGTGATGCCGGTCATCTCGGCGGTCTCGCCCGCGCTGCGGGCGTTCGTGCACCGCGAGCCCACCGACGCACCGGATGAATCGCCGGAGGGGTCGGCGCTGCGCGGCAGGCGCTCCACCCAGTACGCGGACCTCGCCGAGGCCATGCAGCACGTGGAGGCGCTCGCGCTGGAGCTGCGGCGGGACGACGGCTCCGTGGTGCAGGTGGCGGACATCGCGATCCAGGACACGCAGCAGCTCGTGGAGCTGGCGCGGCTCGACGTGCCGGACGACGCCGAGGAGGACTGGGACCTGGACGATGGCCTGTTTCCCACGGCCGTGTTCCAGGCCGACCTCGCCGAGCTCGATGCCGGGCTGGAGGGAGCGCTCGAGGCGGAGCTCGACGACGAGCTGGGCCCGCTGCCCGGCGAGGACGAGCCGTTCGCCGACCTGTTCGAGCCGTGCACCGGCGAGGGGGCCGGGTGGGTGCCGGACGAGTCGGAAGAGGACGCCGCCGCCCGCGCCGCCACGGAGCGGTATCAGGTCCTCGTGCTGCTGTTCGACGAGGATGCCATCCCGTGACGGCGCCCGGGCATCGTCAGCGGGTGAACAGCCGCTTCGGGATCATCACGTGCACGCCCATCGTGCCGTCCACGAGCTGGGTGATGTGCACGTCGCACCCCGTGCTCACGAGCATGTACGCGTCCTCGCGCGTCATCCCCTTCACGTCGTGCAGCAGCGTGATGGCCTCGCGCACGGCGATCTTGGCGGCGGTGGTGAGGCTCGTGTCCGTGCCCATCGCGATCCAGTGGGTCGCGGTCTCGCCGCGGGGCCACGTGAGGTGCATGTCCTTGCGCACGATGAGCTGCAGCCGTCCGCGCAGCGCCGTCTCCAGCGCGGTGATGTCCACCTCGCCGTCGCCCTGGGCGGCGTGTCCGTCCCCCACCAGCAGCAGCGCGCCGCGCACGTGCACCGGGATGTACAGGATGGTGCCGGCCACCAGCTCGCGGTTGTCCAGGTTGCCGGCGTGCATGCCCGGCGGCGCGCTGTTGATGCGTCCCTGGGCCATCGGCGGCGCCACGCCCATGCTGCCGAAGAACGGCCGCAGCGGGATCTCGATGCCGAGGCTGTCGGAGAAGTGGCCGATCATGCGCTGCCGGTCGAGGGGCACGATGCGGGAGCGCGAGGCGCCGGGAAAGTCCTCGGGCAGGAATCCGCTGCGCGGGCCGAACGAGTTGCATGCGAACGGGAGGTCGATGTCCACGGTCCGGATGCGGACCTCGAGCACGTCGCCCGGCTCGGCGCCGTCCACGTGGATGGGGCCGGTGAGGATGTGGCCACCCGGCCCGCGCCGCAGGGTGGAGTCGCGCGCCGCCGCGACGATCGCGCGGTACGCCGGCTCGATGGTGCCGCTGTCCAGGCCCGGCTGCAGCAGTCGGGCGCCACAGGTGGACACGGCGCCGACGTTCACCTCGTCGCCCGACGCCACGCGGAGGGCGGGCGTCGCGGTCGGATCGTACCCGCCGTACACGACCGTGGTCGGCGAGGGCATGAGCGAGTGCACCGCGCCGACCGGGCGCTCGGCCCAGAAGGGCGACCCGGCGGAGGGGGCTCCGGGGTGGCCTCCGGTGGAGGCGCAGGCGGTGACGACGAGGGCGAGCAGCGGGAGTGACGAGCGCATCATGGCGGACCGGGTAAGGGGAACACTGCACAATGGTGAACCGTCACCTCGCGCGCGAGGGGCGCCGCGGCGAATCTCCTCATCGCGTATCGCAACGCGCCGCCGTGCGGCATGGCCAGTGCGTCCCTCTCTCCGCCAGGGTCACCTTCCGACGGAGGACGAACGATGGCGAACGCACGAGGCGGCGACGATGCGGGAACACGAGGTGCGGAGCCGATGGACTCCGGGCGTGGAGGTCATGACGTCAACGCGGACGCCGCGCGGGCGGCGGCCGACGTCGCGAGTCGCGCTCCTGGGAATGACGACATGAGCGTCGCGCACAGCGGGGAAGCGGCGGAGTCGGGCGCCGAGCGCGCGCGGCGAAAGGAGGCCGAGCTGATCGGCGAGTGAGCGGTCAGCCGAGCTTCGCCAGCACGAAGGCGGCGAGGAAGCCGGCGACCGTCATCAGCCCGACCATCTCGTGTCCGCCCTGGTATACCTCAGGCAGCATCATATCGGCCAGCGTCGCGAGAATGCCGCCCTCTTCATCCCACTTCGGCATCCCGCCCCCTACCGTTCATGCGTCCGGGCGCGCGCGGGTGCTCTCCGCGACGAGGCATCGTATGTCATCGTGCGCGGTCGCGCACGACGCGGCTCGTGCAACGCCCCGGCACCCGATGTGCTGAACTGGGCGGCGACCGCACCGCGACATCACACCTGACCCATCCGCATGACTGACACCGCCTTTCTCGGCACCGGCCTGCTCGGCAGCGCCTTCGTGGAGGCCGCCGCCAAGCGCGGCGACCGCATCACCGTCTGGAACCGCACGGCCGGCAAGGCCAGGGCGCTGGAGGCATTCGGGGCCCGCGCCGTGGACTCGCCGGCCGATGCGGTGCGCGGCGTCCGTCTCGTCCATCTCGTGCTCACGGACGACGCGGTCGTGGACCAGGTGGTGGAGGCGCTGCGCCCCGGGCTCGACGAGGGCGCCATCATCGTGGACCACACGACCACGCAGCCTGCGCTCACTGCCGAACGGTCGCGCCGGCTGAATGCCGAGGGAGTGCGCTACCTGCACTGCCCGGTGTTCATCGGGCCCGCCGCGGCGCGCGCGACGCAGGGCACGGTGCTCGCGGCGGGCCCGCGCGCCCTGTTCGATGCAGTGGAGCCCGAGCTCGCGCGCATGGCGGCCAAGGTCTGGTACTGCGGCGAACGGCCCGACCTGGCGGCGGTCTACAAGCTCTGCGGCAATGCGTTCATCATCGGCATGAACGCGCTCGTGGCCGATGTCTTCACCGTCGCCGGCGCGTCGGACGTCCCGGCGGCGGACGTGCTGCCCGTGCTCGAGCTGTTCAATCCCGCGGCGGTGATCACCGGCCGCGCGCGCAGCATGATCGCCGGTGACTTCTCGCCCAGCTTCGAGCTGGCGATGGCGCGCAAGGACGTACGCCTGATGATGGAGACGGCGGGCACGGCGCCACTCTCGGCGCTGCCGGGGATCGCCGAACGGATGGACGCGCTGATCGCCGAGGGCCATGGTGGGGACGATCTCGCCGTCATGGGCCGGTGGGCGGCGGCGGGGGCGCGGGCGTGACGGCGCACTAGCGGATCTCCACCGGGGTGCCGACGGGAATGTTGGCGTAGAGCCACGCGATGTCGTCGTCGCCCACGCGGATGCAGCCGTGGGAGCTGGGCTGCCCGATGGAGTCGGGATACGGCGTCCCGTGAAGCAGGTAGCCGTCGCCGATGTCGAGCCGGAAGCGACCGAGCTCGCCGGCGACGGCGCGCTGTCGCGTGCCGAGCGGCGGGATGTACAGCACGCCGTCCCAGATCACCTCTTCGCCGACGGCGAAGGGCGTGAAGCCCGTGCCTGGGCGCACGAGTCCCACCTCGCCGCGGCGCACCTGGATCCCGGTGGTGTCGTCGATCTTCAGCAGGCGGTTCGCCGGGATCTCCACCAGGCGCAGTCCGCGCGCGCGCGCCATCTCCACGTAGTGCCAGTCCGGTGGCGCCCACGTGGGGTCCGCGACCTTCCGGATCACGCGCCGACGTCCGCGCGGCGTGTGGAAGTCCCAGACTCGGCCCTGGTACTCGAGGGTGGAGTCCATGCCGACGCCGACGCGCGCGGTGCGCAGCGTGTCACCCGCGCTGTCGGTCACCACGAGCATCCGCTCACCGAGCGACACGATCACGCGCAGTCCGCTCGCCGTCGCGCGTGACGTGCGGCCCGCACGACGTGCGGCGCCGGCGCCGCGTGACGGCAGCGTCGCCTCGTCACTCACGGCGCCGGCCGCGTCGGCCGGCGGCGCCGGCGCATGCGGTGCCCGCTGCCCCGTCACGGTGGCCGGGTGTGTGACGACGAGCCCCGCGAGCATGACGACGCCGCGCCGCGCCACCCTGATACCGACGTGATGGAGCACGCGGCCGAATGGCCGCGTGCTCCGCGGAATACGTGTGCTCGTCACGCGGACGTGCTCAGAGGAGCGGGGGACGGCCCGTGCCGGTTCCCGAACCCGCACCGGTGCCGGTGCCCGAGTTGCTCATCGACCCCGTGCCGCCGTTCGCGCCGGTGCCCGTGGTGCGCGGCCGGGAGGTGCGGTTCCCGTTGCTGCCGTTGTTTCTGTTATTGCCGTTTGTGCCGCTGCCGTTCGTGCCGCTGCCGTTCGTGCCGTTGTAGTTGTTGCTGTTATTGTAGTTGTTGCTGTTGTTCCTGTTGTTGCTGTTGTTCCTGTTGTTGCTGCCAGCGGAGCCGTTCACGCCGTTGTTGCCGCCGTTCATGCCGCCGCTGCTGTTGTTGCAGCCGCTCATCCCGCTGCCACTGGTGCCATTCATTCCAGTGCCATTCGAGGAACCCATGGAACTGCTCGACCCCGTTGAGCCCATGGAACTGCTGGACCCGCTGGATCCCGTGGAGCCGCTCGTTCCGGCCGAGCCGTTGGAGCTCATGCTGCCGTTGTTGCCGGACGTGCCATTCATGCAGTTCATGTTGCTGCCGGCGCCCTGGGTGCCACTACCCGAGTTGCCGTTGTAGTACGAGCTGCCCGC
>JAQBPZ010000262.1 GCA_028287225.1 Gemmatimonadota bacterium | reverse complement strand
CGGCGCGGCTGGTCTCGTTTCAATGCATCGCAGCTGCTCCGAGGATGCCGACCGCCGTGGGGTCAGGCGCTCGACATCATCACGCCTTCGTGCATCTCGTACTTCAGCTGCACGGCCGCCATCGCATCCACGAGCTCCATGAAGAGATCGTCGGGCATGTCGAGGCACACGGGACGGATGCGACGCAGCAGCTCGCCCTGGATCTGGCTCAGCCGCTCGGTTCGCGCCCGTTCGGTGATGTGATGATCGACCATGGTTCCTGGTACGGCGTGGAGCGGGAGGCGGCCAGCAAGTCGCCAGCAAGCTGCCAGCATCGTCTATCTCTTGACGCATCAACGGTTAGCACGCAACGGCCGCGTCCGTCAGAGGTGAGACCGGCTCATGAATCTGGGCCAATTATTGCTTTTCCCCACCGCGAACCAGTGATCCGGGAGATCCAATGCGATTCGGCAACGGTGGCCGCAGCTCGAACCTCGAGGATGGCCGCGGTGGTGGAGGCGGTGGAGGGGGGCGTGTGCTGGGCCTGGGCGGCAGCGCGGTGCTGCTGGTCCTCAGCCTCCTGTTCGGCCGCAACCTGTTTCAGGACACCGGGGTGACGCCGAGCATCGTCGCCGACCAGCAGGGTGGGAACGCATTGAGCGCCGCGGATTCCGCCCGTGAGGAGCCCGAGGTGCTCTTCATGTCACGCGTGCTCGACAGCACTCAGGCAGCCTGGAGCCGGATCCTTCCCCAGTACGGCGTGCAGTATCGCGACGCCAAGCTCCGCATCTATCGCGACGCCCAGCAGACGGCGTGCGGGACCGGACAGTCGGCCATGGGGCCCTTCTACTGCCCGCGCGACGAGCGGGTCTATCTCGATCTCGGCTTCTTCGACGAGCTGCAGACCAGGTACGGGGCGCCGGGCCAGTTCGCGCAGGCGTACGTCGTCGCGCACGAGCTGGGACACCATGTGCAGCACCTGCTCGGCACCGACGAGAAGATGCGGCAGGCGCAGCAGCAGAATCCCGGCGCCGCGAACCAGCTGTCGGTGGCGCTCGAGCTGCAGGCGGATTGCTACGCCGGCGTCTACGGCAGCGTGGCGCAGAAGAACGGCCAGCTGGACCCGGGCGAGATGGAGCAGGGGCTCAAGGCGGCCGCCTCCGTGGGCGACGACCGGCTCCAGAAGCAGGCCACCGGCACGGTGAATCCCGACAGCTTCACCCACGGCTCGTCGGCGCAGCGCATGAACTGGTTCAAGCGCGGCTTCGACTCGGGCGACCCGCGACAGTGTGACACCTTCGGCCGCTGACGCGGCCGATAACGAGTAACGAGTAACGAGTAACGAGTAACCTGCAGGGCGGCCTCCCGAGCGTCTGTCACCCCGCAGGAGCAAGTGCAACGAGCGAGTGTTGGGGTCAGTGTCCCGTGCTTTGGGTCAGACTCCCAGCACGGTACGCTGACCCCGACACTCGCTTTGCTCCTGCGGGGTGACAGACGCTCGGGACGCTCCTCGACTTACTCGTTACTCGTTACTCGTTTTTCTCATACGGCGTCGCTCAGGCTCGTGAAGTTGAAGTCGCGCACCTTGAGGGTGGGGAAGACGACGTTGCCCCCGGCCTCGGTGCCCGCGACGCGCTCGGGGCGGCCGAGCATCTCCAGGTTGTTGAGCATGAACAGCGGGCTCTCGTTGAAGCGCAGGTTCTTCACGGCCCGCGTGATCTTGCCGTTCTCGATCAGGAAGGTGCCGTCGCGGGTGAGGCCGGTGAAGAGCACCGTGCGCGGATCGACCTGGCGCAGGTACCAGAGGCGCGTCACGAGGATGCCGCGCGGCGTGGACGCGATCATCTGCTCGGTGGAGGCATCGCCGCCCGACATCTTCACCGCGCCAAGTCCCCCGTTGGGGCGCGCGTTCTTCTTCTGCGCCCAGAAGCGCGAGTAGGCGAGCTGCTTGAGCACGCCGTTCTCGATCCACACCTCGCGATTCAGCGGCAGGCCTTCGCCGTTCCATGGCTGACCGAGGAGCTGCGGGTCGGCCGGATCGGAGAAGATGGTGACGCGGGGGTCGACGATGCGCTCCCCGATCCTGGTGCCCCCGCCCTGCTTGGCGAAGGCGGACCGGCCCTCGTCGGCGCTGCGCGCGTCGAGCGAGAAGGCGAGGAGCTGGACGAGGTCGCCCACCGCCTGCGGCTCGAGGATGACGGTGTAGCGCCCGGGCTCCACGGCGACCGGGTTGCGGGACGCGCGCGCCTTCTCGATCGCACGGTCGCTGACCGCCTTGAAGTCGATCTGCCGCCAGTCGGGATGATCGGCCGCGGCCCAGCCCGACCCGGTGCCGTCGCTCGTGCGCACGGTGAGCTGGTAGTTGGCGCTGGTGCTCGGGTGGTAGGCGAAGAGCCCCGTGTTCGAGGCGATGGCGCTGTAGCTCGAGCCGGCGACGATGAAGCCGGCGGCGGCGAGGTCACCCGCGCCGCGCGCCGCATCGATGGCCGTGTGCGCGGCGGCGGCGCGGTCGGCAGCGGTGAGGTTGGCGGTGGAGTCGAACGCGGCGCTCACGTCGTGATACTGCTGCGGGGGCAGCAGCGGCATGCTCTCCGGGTCGTCGGGCGCCAGCCGCGCGATCGTCTCGCTCTGCCGCACGGCGCGCTCGATGCCCTCGCTGGAGAAGTCCGACGTCGTGACGACGGCGTGCTTCGGCCCGTAGCCGCTCTGCACCGCGAGCTGCGAGTTGCTCACGCCGCCCGCAGTGCTGATCCTGTTGGCGGCGAAGCGGACATTGCCGGTGTAGCCGCCGCTGAGCGAGGCGCCGATGGTGTCGGCCCGGGACAGCCGGACCACCCGCTCGAGGAACGCCTGCGCCTCGGCGCGCGACATCATTTCGCCGGCGGACAGCACGCTGTCCGCCGCTCCGAAGAGGCTCCTGGGCGCGCTCATGCCTTTCTCCCCGTGTTGATGACGTTGACGTTGCGGAAGCGGCTCGGCACGCAGCCGTGGCTCACCGCGTTGACCTGTCCCGGCTGGCCCTTGCCGTCGAAGAAGCTCGCGCCCATCTCGTAGCTCTTCGCCCCACCGATCATGTCCATGGAATTCCAGAACTCCGGCGTGCGCATCTGGTACGCCACGTCCTTGAGCATGCCCACGATCCTGCCACCCTTGATCTCGTAGAAGAGCTGGCCGCCGAACTGCGAGTTGTAGCGCTGCTGGTCGATGGAGAAGCTGCCGTCGCCCACGATGGCGATGCCGCGATCCGTGGCGGCGATGATGTCCTCGTACGACTGCTCCTTGCGCCCCGGCAGCAGCGACACGTTGGGCATGCGCTGGAACTGCACGTCGCTCCAGGCGTCGGAATGGCAGCAGCCGTGGCTGCGCACCGGGCGCTTCTGGCTCGCGTACCACCAGTCGAGCATCGGGGCCTGCTCGCGCGTCGTCTGGTAGTCGTTGACGATGCCCTCCTTGATGATGAGGAACTCGTCGGGCTTCACGCCATCGTCGTCCCAGCCGATCGTCGCGCAGCCACCGGGCTGCGAGCGGTCGCCCTGGATGTTCATGAACGACGGACCGTAGCGGAAGCTGCCGAGCTTCTCCCGCGGCGGCGCGAGGAACGAGGTGCCCGCGTAGTTGGCCTCGTAGCCGAGGGCGCGGTCGAGCTCCGTGGGGTGGGCGACCGACTCGTGGATGGTGAGCCAGAGGTGGCTCGGGTGCAGCACGAGGTCGTAGCGACCCACGTCCACGGGCTTGGCCTTCAGCTTTTCGGCGGCCTCCTCGCCCCATTGCCGCGCGTGCTCCACGGGCCGGGCGCCGACGAGGTATTCGTAGCCGCGCGCGGCGGGCTGGAGGACGTTGGTGCGCGTCTGGAAGTCGGAGAAGTCGGACTTCACCGCGGTCGCGGCGAAGGGGAGCCAGCTGCGGATGACGGTCTGGGTGGTGAAGGTGCCGTCCGTGCTGGCGTAGTTCTTCTCCTCCTTCACGAAGAACATGTTGCTGCTCACGTACTTCACGCCGGGCACCTTGAGGGCTTCGGCGTTCGTGCGAATCAGCAGGTCGGCCTTCTGCTCGATCGGCACCGTGAAGGGGTCGATGGTGTGTGGCGTGACGTAGCGCCCGTCGGGCGTGGGGGTCGCGGGGGCAAGGCGGACGCGGTCGGCCACGGGGAGCGCGTTGGCCTTCGCGATGGCGAGCGCCTCCTTCGTCGCGGCAACGACGCCGGCCTTGGACAGGTCGCGCGAGGCGCCGAATCCCCAGGTGCCGTTGACGAGCACCCGGACGCCGACGCCGAGCGTGTCGGTGTCGACGACGTTCACGATCTGCTGCTCGCGGGTGATGACGTAGTTGTTGCGATAGCGTCCGATCCGGGCGTCGGCGAACTCGGCGCCACCGAGCTTCGCGTCGTTGAGGGCCTCGGTGAGCAGCTCCTTCCCCGCGGGGTCCATGCGCTGTGGCTCGAGGGCCGCGGTGCGCCGGGCCAGCGCCTCGGCGCGGC
>JAQBPZ010000255.1 GCA_028287225.1 Gemmatimonadota bacterium | reverse complement strand
GGCGTGGCCGGCGCGGCGATCGCGACGATCTGTACGCGCGCCGTCGCATTCGCGCTCGGCCTCACGATCGTGGGGCGGCGCGGGGTGCTCAAGGTGGGTCGGCCCGACTGGGCGACGATGCTCACGGTGTGCCGCATCGGCCTGCCGACGGCGATGACGGGGGTGGTGTTCTCGCTGATCTACGTCGCCGTCACCCGCACCGCCACGCAGTTCGGCACGCCGGCGCTCGCCGCGCTCGGCATCGGCCATCGCGTGGAGAGCTGGCTGTACATGATCGGCGTGGGGTTCGGCGCGGCAACGGCGGCCATCGTGGGCCAGAACCTCGGCGCGGGCCGGACCGACCGGGCGGAGCAGGCGGGCTGGATCTCGGTGGGGTTCTGCACGGTGTTCGGGGTGGTGGCCTGCATCGTCGAGCTGCTCTGGCCGACGCAGTTCGCGGCGATCTTCAGCAACGATCCGCTGGTGATCGCCGAGGCGGCGAAGTACCTGCGCATCGCGGCGTTCTCGCAGCTCGGGATCTGCGCGGAGATCGTGCTCGAGGGCGCGCTGGGGGGCGCGGGCTACACCCTGGCGCCCATGCTCACGTCCACCGTGTTCACGGCGGCGCGCATCCCCATCGCCGTGTGGGCGGCGGCGCGCTATGGAAGCGCGGGACTCTGGTGGACCATCTCGCTCACCGCACTGGCGCGCGCGCTCGGGATGGTGGGCATCTGGCGCTCCGGCCGCTGGAAGCGATCTTCCGCGCTATGACCGCCCGGGCACGCCGATGAGCATCGTCACGCTCCTCACCGACTTCGGCACCGCCGACGGATACGTGGGCGAGATGAAGGGCGTGCTCGCGACGGCCGGCGCCGTCGAGCAGGTGGACATCGCGCACGACCTCCTGCCGCACGACATCGACGGCGCGCGGCTCGCGCTCGCCCGCTACTGGCGGCGATTCCCACCCGGCACGGTGCACCTGGTGGTGATCGATCCCGGCGTCGGCGGCAGCCGCGCGGCGCTGGCCGTGGAGAGCGAGGGACGGTTCCTCGTGGGGCCCGACAACGGGGTGCTCTCGCCCGCGCTGCTGCACGCGGGTGCGCGCGCGGTCGTGCTGCCCATCGGTGCGTCGGCCTCGCCGACCTTTCATGGACGGGACGTGTTCGCCCCCGCCGCCGCGCAGCTCGCCCTCGGGGCAACCGTGGACTCGCTCGGCTCGCCGCACCTGGCGCCGATCGTCCGGCGCACTCCCGAAGCCGAGCGTCGGGGCGACGGCGCGGTGCGCGGCGTGGTGATCACGATCGACCGGTTCGGCAACGCGGTGACCAACCTCATGGCGCGCCGCGGCGGCACCATCGAGGTCGCGGGACTGCGGCTGCCGCTGCGGCGAACCTATGGCGACGCCGATCCGGAAGCGCCGCTCGCGCTGATCGGCTCCAGCGGCCTGGTGGAGATCGCCGTGCGCGACGGCAGCGCCGCGGCGCGGCTGGGGCTCAGGCGGGGGAGCGAGGTGGTACTGAGAAACGAGTAACGAGTAACGAGTAACCTGCATGGACGGCGCGGCGCCCCGAGCGGAGGTCATCCCGCAGCGAAGCTGTCGAGGCATCGCGTCCCGTGCTCGTGGCCAGCCCAACGCACGGGAGAGCATGCCCCGACACTCGCTGCGCTCGTGCGGGGTGACAGACGCCCGGGGCGTCCCCGACCGACTCGTTACTCGTTACTCGTTATTCAGTTCTCGTTGCTCGCTTTACCCTCTTCGTATCCATCGTCGCCCGTCCCGGGCCCTCTTCCGTCACGATGCGGCCCAGGTAGATCGCCCCCTTCTGCGGATCCACGGCGCCGGTGCCGTGATGGATCTCGGCCGCCAGCTCGCCGCCGAGAAGCAGCACGAACATGGAGTAGTACATCCACATCAGCAGCAGGATGACGCCGCCAATGGTGCCGTAGGTCTTGTTGTACGCGCCGAAGTGCTGCACGTACAGGCGGAAGACGAGCGTCGCCACGATCCAGAGCACGGTCGCGATGCCCGAGCAAACTATGACGTGCCCCCACGTCTGCCGCAGGTTCGGGAGGTACTTGTAGACCGTGGCCCCGAGGCCCACGAGCAGCAGGGCGGCGACGACCGCCTGGACGACGCCGACGACGGCCACGCCGAACGCGCCGAGGTGCAGGGCGCTGCCCACCCAGCCCGCCAGCGGCTCGCCATCCAGGAACACGAGCGTCGCGACGAGCACGACGACCGCGGAGATGACGAGGCATCCCAGGCGCAGCGCCATCCGCTTCCACCACGGGCGCGTCTCCGTGACGTCGTACGCCACGTTGAGCGCCTGCATGAGCGACCCGAAGATGTTGGAGCCGGACCATGCCGCCAGCAGCGCGCCGATGGACATCACGCCGCCGCCGCCGCTGGACGTGAGGATCTCCTCGAGCGTGCGCCGGATGAGCGAGAGCGTGTCGCCCGGCAGGGTCGACGACAGGCGCCCGAGCAGGCCCTCCATGAGCTCGCGGCCGTTCCCGACGAGGCCGAGGAGCGGCGTGAGGAAGAGCAGCAGGGGGAACAGCGAGAAGAAGAAATAGTACGCCGTCTCGGCCGCGAGCGAGGGGATGCGATCCTCCCCGACCTCCGCGACGGTCTTCTTCACGAGCGGGACGACGTTGTAGCCCTTGATGATCATGTGCCTGGCGCCGGAGGGGACTGCCCACCCCGCCGGGGGGCAAGCCACGGGCCAGCGCGGGAACGCGGCGGGCGTCGAGGGCTAGCGCGTCCCCTGCTGCACGTTGATCCTGCCGAAGAACGTCTCGGCCTGGATGCGCAGCTTGTGCGGCGCCTGCTCCCAGTTCGCGGAGTACCAGGCGTCGTCGCGCTTCACGAGCCCGACGTGCTCGAAGCCGGCGGCCACGCGCTGGACTTCCAGCCGCACGCCGACGTCGCTCGGAACGTGCAGGGTGAGCGAGCCCACCACGAGGCGCGTGGTGACGACGAGATCGCGCGTCCACGTTCCGCTGAAGTCGAGATCGACGCTGCCGACGCCGCCGCGCACGCGCACCTGCTCGGCGCTCGCGTTGGCGAGGTGCACCGCCTTGAAGTCGGCGGCGCCCACGTTGATCTCCAGGTCGCGCATGCGCACGCGATTCGGCGTGGCGAAGCTCAGCGTCGCGTCCGTGGCGCCGCACTC